>NZ_JAQGLC010000243.1 GCF_028293085.1 Sphingomonas bacterium | reverse complement strand
CGGTCCTTCACCGAGGCGCCCGGATTGGCGAATTCGCACTTCCCGAAAATATCGCACCCCGAAGCCTCGCTCGGCCCCTTCAGCCGGACGAGCGGGGTGTTGCCGATGAGCGCGAGCGTGTTGGGGGCGGTGTGCATGGCGCCAGACATAAGGCCCGCCGGCCGAAACGGGCAATGGCCTTGGTGATTGCTCGGGGTGAAGCGTGCCTATATGGTAGAAGCACGCGACCGGAAGGTAGAAAGATGGGCGTCCAACTCAACATCAAGAGCGCCGAGGCGCGCGATCTCGCCGAGCGCCTGTCCCGTGCCACGGGCGAAGGCCTGACCGAGGCGGTCACGGCCGCGCTGCGCGAAAGGCTCGAGCGGCTCGAGCGGCCGAGCATCGTCGAGACAAAGCGGAAATGGCTTGCGATCGGCGCGGACATCGCACGGCGCTATCCCGATATGCCCGCGTCCACCGCGATCGACGAGCTGTACGACGAGGATGGGCTGCCGGCGTGATCGTCGATACGTCGGCGCTCATCGCCCTGCTCAAGGCCGAATCCGGGGCGGATACGATCCTGTCGCTGCTGGAGGAAGCGCGCGGCACCACCTGCATTTCCGCCGCCAATTATCTCCAGGCGGGGATCGTGGTCGATCGTCACCTCAGCCACGCCGATGCTGCGCGGCTGGACGAACTGATCGCCGATTTCGACATCCGTATCGTCGATCTGACAGCGGACCAGGCGCGCCTCGCCCGCCAGGCCTATCGCCTTTTCGGCAAGCACAGCGGCCACCCGGCAAAGCTCAATTTCGGCGACTGCTTCGCTTATGCCCTCGCCCGGGAGACTGGCGAACCGCTTCTCTTCAAGGGTGCGGACTTTGCCCACACCGACATCGTCGCAGCTTCCCCGGCGCTCTGATCACGCCACCCCCGCGTCGCGCAGGTGCGGCCCGAGCCGGCCGGTCAGCCACAGGAAGAACATGCGGTAATCGCTCGCCAGCGACCAGAGCGGGTAGGTGAAGGTCGCGGGGCGGTTCTTCTCAACGCCGAAATGCGCCGCCCAGGCAAAGCCGTAGCCGGCGAGCGGCACCAGCGCCCACCACCAGCCGCCCTTCGCCGCCGCGACGGCCAGGAAGACGAAGGTCAGCGCCGTCCCGGCATAATGCAGCCGCCGCGTTGCGGGCCTGGCATGCTCGCGCAGATAATATGGCCAGAATGCGGCATAGCTGGTGATGGGTTTCGCCATGATCGGCGATGCTAGCGCACCCGCCGCGCCTGTCGACCGATAATTTTCGGAGACTGTATCTGAGGAGCGCGCCCCGCCCGAAAACCACGAATTTCCGACGAAAATCCAATATCCCCCGATGAGATAGGAAAACACTTGCCAGCCCGAACAACCCGTGTCACAAACACGGCGAGAATAAGGCACAAATGTGGCAAACATGGCTAGGGAGAGTCTCATGCGCTTCTCGAAACGGATCGGATCGATCCTGGGCGGCATCGCCCTCACGGCGCTGGTCGCGGGGTGCGACCGGGCGCAGCCCGGCGGGCAGCAATCGAGCGTCGAAACCGCCGACATGGCCACGGATTCCTACGCCCCCGTCGCCCCGGGCGAGAAGTACAAGTCCAACGAGATTTCCCCCGTCCACATGGTCGCCGACGCGCCCGTCTCCACCTTCGCGGTCGATGTCGACACCGGCGCCTATGCCAATGTCCGGCGCTTCCTCAACCAGGGCCAGCTGCCCCCGGCCGATGCGGTGCGCACCGAGGAGATGATCAATTATTTCCGCTATGATTATCCCCTGCCCGCCGATCGCGCCGCGCCGTTCAGCGTGACGACCGACGTCGCGCAATCGCCCTGGAACCCGGACACGAAGCTGCTCCGCATCGGCCTGCGCGGCTATGATCTGAGCTATGCGAAACGCCCGCCCGCGAACCTGATCTTCCTGGTCGACGTCTCGGGATCGATGGACGAGCCGGACAAGCTGCCTCTGGTCAAGGCCGCCCTCTCGCTGCTCGCCGACCAGATCGGCCCCGAGGACAGAGTCGGCATCGTCGTCTATGCCGGCGCGGCGGGCGTGGTGCTCGATCCGACCGGCGATCCGGCCGAGATCAAGGACGCGCTCGATCAGCTCAAGGCGGGCGGCTCCACCGCCGGCGGCGAGGGGCTGCAGCTCGCTTATAATCTCGCCCGCGACCATTTCATCAAGGGCGGCGTCAACCGCATATTGCTCGCCACCGATGGCGATTTCAATGTCGGCATCACCGACCAGAAGCAGCTCGAGCAGCTGATCGAGCAGGAGCGCGACGACGGCATCACCCTCACCACGCTCGGCTTCGGCCAGGGCAATTTCAACGACGCGGTGATGGAATCCATGGCCGATCTCGGCAACGGCAATTACGCCTATATCGACAGCGCGATGGAGGCGAAAAAGGTCCTGTCGAGGAGCTCTCCTCCACCCTCTTCACCATCGCGAAGGACGTGAAGATCCAGGTCGAGTTCAACCCGGCCTATATCAGCCAGTATCGCCTGATCGGCTACAAGAACCGCGCGCTCGCCGAACAGGATTTCGCCGACGACAAGGTCGATGCCGGCGATATCGGCGCGGGCCACCAGGTCACCGCGATCTACGAGGTCGTCCCGGCGGGAACCAAGGGCTGGATCGCCGATCGCCGCTACACCGACACCAAAGCCGCAACCGGCAAGCAGGACGGCGAGATGGCCTTCGTGCGGCTGCGCTACAAATTGCCCGACGGCGATACCTCGCGCCTGATCGAGCGCCCCGTCGCCGCCGCCGCGCTGGCAACCCACACGCTGCCCCAGGGCGACATGGCCTTCGCCACCGCGGTCGCGGCCTTCGGGCAGAAGCTGCGCGGCGACACCCGGCTCGGCGATATCGGCTTTGGCGACATCCGCCGGCTGGCCGGCAATCCCGACGGCTATTGGCGCCAGGAATTCGTCAAGCTGACCGAACTGGCCGAGGCCGGCACGCGGCCCGGCAAGCGCGTGGTCGGCTATGTGGACTAAGGGCTCGCGGTTGCCCGCGACGCCGCGGCGGGACGCGATCGACTAGGGGCGATCGAACCACGCCGCGCATCGCGGCAGGGGAGCGGCCGGGGACAATCCCCATCCCCGGCCGTTCTTCGCGCGATTCCACAGCTAGCCAGGGTCGCCGCCGAGGCCGTTCCCCCGCGCCACCCCCAATCGTCACCCCGGACCTGTTCCGGGGTCCACCGCGCCGCACACCAAAACGCCGAGGCTCTCGCGGCCCGGTGGATGCCGGAACAAGTCCGGCATGACGGTGCTCGAGGCGCCCTCCGCCGCCCATCCGCCGGAAGCGTTTGACTCCCCCCGAACCGCCCCCCTAGCCTCGCGCCAACGCCGTCCAGGCCCCGGGGACCACCGCATGAAACCGCTCACCATCGCCGCCGCGACCGCCCTCGCCTTGCTCGCCCCCCAAACTGTCAACGCCCAGGCCGCCCCCGCCCAAACCGTCAACGCCCAAACCGTCAACGCCCCCCGCCCCGATCAGCTCGCCTTCCGCGATCTCTACAAAGAGCTGGTCGAAACCGACACGTCCGTCGCCACCGGCAGCTGCACCGCCGCCGCGGAGAAGATGGCCGCCCGCCTCAAGGCCGCCGGCTACACGGACGATCAGCTGACCCTGTTCAAGGTCGACGGCTTCCCGCTCGACGGCGGCCTCGTCGCGCAGCTCCCCGGCACCTCGCGTGACGCCAAGCCGATGCTGCTCCTCGGCCATCTCGACGTGGTCAATGCCCGCCGCGAGGATTGGCAGCGCGATCCCTTCACGCTGATCGAGGAAGGCGGCTATTTCTACGGCCGCGGCACCTCCGACATGAAGGCGATGGTCGCCACCTGGGTCGACACGCTGATCCGCCTCAAGCAACAAGGCTTCAGGCCGAAGCGCACGATCAAGCTCGCCCTCACCTGCGGCGAGGAATCCGGCGCCCGCATGAACGGCGCGCAATGGCTCGCGGAGAATCGCCCGGACCTCATCGCCGCCGAATTCGCGCTCAACGAAGGCGGCGGCGGCAGCACCGACGGGCATGGCCGGGTCGTCACCCAGTCGATCCAGATCGGCGAGAAATCCAACCGCAACTTCGAGGTGGAGACCACCAACCCCGGCGGCCACAGCTCGATCCCGATCGACGACAACGCGATCTACGCGCTCGCCGACGCGATCGAAAAGGTCCGCGCGTACAGATTCCCGATCCGCCTCAACGACACCACCCGCGCCTTTTTCGCCCGGGAAGGCGCCGAGCGGACCGACCAGGTCGGCCGCGCCATGGTCGCGCTCGCGAACGACCCGGCCGATCGCGCCGCCGACGCCCTGGTCTCGGCCGATCGCACGTTCAATTCGATGCTGCGCACCACCTGCGTGGCGACCCTGCTGGAGGCGGGCCATGCCGCCAACGCCCTGCCGCAACGCGCCAGGGCGACGATCAATTGCCGCATCGTGCCCGGCGAGGATGCCGACACCACGCGCGCCGCGCTGATCGCGGCGATCGGCGACGCAAAGGCGAAGGTCACCCTGGTCGGCCGCCTCCGCCCGGTCGCCGTCCCGCCGCCGCTCGATCCGAAGATCCTGGCGCCGGCGGAAAAGCTCGTCGCCCGCTATTTCCCCGGCGTCTCGCTCATCCCGACGATGATGACGGGCGCCACCGACGCCACCTATATCGGCCCGATCGGCATCCCGACCTATGGCGTGCCGGGCGGCTGGGGCGATCCGGACGGCAACGGGACGCATGGCCTGAACGAGCGGCGCGAGGTGCGGTCGGTCTATGTCGGGCGGGATTTTTTGTTTGATCTGGTGAAGGCTTATGCGGGGCGGGGATGAGGGTGAGAGCGTTCGAGCAGATGCCGCGCGCGGAGCGGACCCGGGCGAGGGTTGTCCGCCTGAAAGGCGAAACGGCAGATTATGCCCATGCCAACAAAGATCAGTCAGATTGGTCTGGTGGAACTTAAACCTGACCTTCAAGGTTCGCCTATTGCACCGACAGGTTCTGCCCAAAGCGCCTTAGTGAGCTGCTCGCCGCGACAGCTCAGACGGTCGATCCACCCAACTGGCATAGCAGAAAAGTCGTCGGCACACTCCGACGTGTATCGTCTTGCCCGAGACAGGGCAGAATAACGCCTCCTCCGTCCTCAAGCGTCGAAAGCCGCGGACTCTGCATTCCAGGCAATAGATCAATCTTGCGACTCCTCAACTCTGGCTTGCGCGGATTTACATATTGGCACTTGAGGATTCAGGTCCATCACCAACCCGGGTTACCTGTCCATCTTCGACGTGCAATCTAAGGGTCGAAATTGCATTAAGCATATCTGTATCGTGGGATACAACAACAATCGAAGACTCCGCAATTACGACGCGTAGAAACTCAGATAGAACCGAAGTGGTAAGTCGTAGCGTAGGTTCATCTAGCAACCACAATCGCGGTGTGTGTATCGCTTGCGCAGCCAGACACGCTTTTGCTCTCTCTCCCGAACTCATAGACCAGAATGCTTCAATCGACCCATCCCAATTCAGAGACAAAATCTTGCACCAATACTCCAAAGTACTAATAATACCGGACCCTCCTGCGCCGGCGGAAGATGTTATTATCGAGGGGCCAGCCAAATCCATCTCTTGCGGCAAATACGCGATACCATTTTTTTCGCCCGGCCACGCACTATGGAAAATGGACTTCGCCTCAAATAGTATTGAGCCTCTCCTTAAATCATATAACCCCGTAATCAAACGCAACAGCGTTGTCTTCCCTGCGCCGTTCGGCCCGGAAATTCCACAAATCTCTTCCTTTTTTACGCGGAACGACGCGTTCCTAATAATTACGTCACCATTCTCGCCCTTTCCGCCGCTTACATTGCACAACTCTAGGGTAACTCCATTTTTTCCCGCGGCCGCAGCAGAGAGCCCTGAGTAATTTAGATTCCTAGCGCTTGTTACATCTCCTACGCCAAGGTCGACGTTATATCTTTTAAAGTTACTCCGAATAATAGTGTGCGCGTCCTGACCGGTGACGATTAGACATCGCCCTGGATTGGAGAAAAGCCATGTCTCGAGCAATCCAGCAACATAGAGACATCGATCAGCACTAAGAGCGTTTGCTCCTCCGTCCAGCACCAAGTGATCTGGCTCAGCCAGAAGCGCCAACTCGATCGAAAGCAACCGACGTTCGCCGCCTGATAGACTTAGGGGAGAGCGCGAACCTAATTCCCCCAATGGGCTGCTCTCGACCCATGCACGGACAACGTGCAGCGCCTCACTCGGTGGGCGTCTCAGTGCGAAAGCAACTGCCAAGACGTCATCTAGGACCTTAGTCGTCAAAAATGCGCCCACAGATTCCTGGGGTACGTACCCGATTCTACATGATTGCAGCGGGCGCACACTAAGCGGGAAAGAAACACCGCCAAGAGATATTACGCCTGTCACGCGCCGCCCCTCCCGGGACTCGGCACCGCATATAGCTCTGGCGAGCGTGGTCTTACCGGTTCCGGTTCCTCCCTGAATTACCAGGACTCTCGCGTCCGTTTGGAATTCGAACCTTGCGGAAACGCCGTCCCCGGACTCAAGATGAAAAGACGAATTCCTACTCAATTTACTCAATGGCCCTCAACACAAATATTGTCTGTGAGTTATCTAGGCCTGCACGTAGGCTAAACACAGCGCTATGATCCTGAAATGCATCGCCGAGTAAGGCTGGAGAGGTTTGAGATCCAAAAAGAAACCGGAATATTGCTCGCTGAGCTTCCGCAGTGTACGCTTTAATAGAAGGACTTATGTGTGCCTCTTTAATCAATTTAAAGCCAGTGCCAGCTATATCGTTAAGAGTGGCATCGGAAACGACGTCCTCAGCGGTCCATAGCCATCTCTCCGGCGTATAACGTGCGCAAAGCTTCCACGCTTCGGATTCGTTGTTCCACAGAACCAAAATCAGAATTCCGCCATATTTCAATTGGCTTCTAGCGCACTGGAGAAAGCACACTAAATTATTTTGATCCAGATGATACAGCATATGCGAAGCGACAATAGCGTCCAGATTCAGATGCACTTTAGGCAGGTCGGGGAATTCACCCAATAAGCAGATTGTTTTAGCCGACAGTCGCCGCTTGAGTAGGCTATAAAGAATAGCATTGGGCTCGATCGCAAAGCTCTCGCGTGCTTCGTAAATATACTTCTCACAGATTCTACCGTCAGCTGATCCAATATCTAAAATTCGCCCTTTGGCAGTGGAAAATTCACAAATCAGATCATAAATCGCTGAACCGAGCAGCTCCTCTTCGTTTGAGCTCATACTAAAGATCAGGTACTCTATCGCGTAATCACGCGACAGGTAGAATCTGTCTCGACTCTCCGAGTACTCGTCTCTAGGATCCGAATTAGATCGCTTCATTTTACGTCCAGAATTATACAGAACAGCACTAAAGCTAGGCAAGTCGTTGTCGCAGCGATACCCATTTTTGTGAGCCGCGCCGGATCAATTGCCAGATCCCTATACACCATGATGTTTCGCCCTCGGCATATTAACTCCGTATCGACAGAGGCGCTGAGCGTTAGAAGCGTCAATTGCAACCCAAGGTACGGAATTCTTCCAATTAATATTCCCCTGCGAGCCTTAAGGCTTCCGGCAGTCCGTAAACAGGAGAGCTCTCGTATCATGCTCCAACGCTGACGACAGGCCCACATCGCGGAATTTATGAGAGAAATCGGAATCAGCAACCATTGCCCCAGATAAAGCGCCTTACTGAGTTGCGCCGCTTCCTTGAAGCTA
>NZ_JAQGLC010000187.1 GCF_028293085.1 Sphingomonas bacterium | reverse complement strand
TTCGCCAATATCGATCCGTTCGTGGAGGCGCATGTCGCCGAGAAACTGGGCCTGACCGTCGAACCCGTTTCGACCCAGGTGATCCCGCGCGACCGCCATGCGATGTTCTTCGCGACGCTTGGCGTGATCGCCAGCTCGATCGAGCGTCTCGCGACCGAGATCCGCCACCTGCAGCGCACCGAGGTGCTCGAGGCGGAGGAATATTTCTCGCCGGGGCAGAAAGGCTCGTCGGCGATGCCGCACAAGCGCAATCCCGTGCTGACCGAGAATCTCACCGGCCTTGCCCGGATGGTGCGCGGCTATGTGACGCCGGCGCTGGAGAATGTGGCTTTATGGCATGAGCGCGACATCAGCCACTCCTCGGTCGAGCGCTATATCGGGCCCGATGCGACGATCACGCTCGATTTCGCGCTCGCCCGGCTGACCGGCGTGATGGACAAGCTGGTCGTCTATCCCGAGCGCATGCTCAAGAACCTCAACAAGATGGGTGGCCTGGTCCATTCGCAGCGCGTGCTGCTGGCACTGACCCAGGCGGGCGTGAGCCGCGAGGACGCCTATAGGCTCGTCCAGCGCAACGCGATGAAGGTGTGGGATTCGGACGGTGCCTTGTCGCTGCAGGAGCTGCTCAAGGCCGATCCCGAGGTGACCGCGGCGGTCTCGACAGCGGAGATCGATGACAAGTTCGATCTCGGCTATCATCTGAAGCATGTCGACACGATCTTCGCCCGGGTATTCGGTACCAGCGCGTAACGATTGCGTTTGCCGCAACTGCGAAGGCGCGTAATAATATTGCGCAGCCGCGCAACAATATCCACATGCCCGCTGCCGGACTTTTCCGGCATCGGAGACCCTACCATGCGCTTTTTTGAAACCGTGGTCAGCAGCATGCTGGCGCTCACGGCTCTTGCGCTGGTGGTCGAGGTCGTGAACCTCTGATCCATCGGCCCGCCTCCCCTTGCAAAAGGGGTGGCCAGGGCCGGCGGGATCAGGCCGCCCAGTCCAGCCCGTCCATGACGTACGGCGCGAAGTGGAAATCCCGGATCGCCGCAATCTGCCCGTCGCGCCACTCCAGCAGAATGATGTAACTCGGCTGCGCCTGCTCCGCCCCGTGCCGGTGTACGAGCAGGGCCGGCCGGCCTTCGGCGGTGCCGACCGTCAGGCGCCAGGCGGCATATTCCGCATAATGCGTGAAATAGACCGAAACGTCGCGCGCGCCCGACAGCCGGGCGCGGTTCACCAGATCCAACTCCACATCCGCCGCGAGCAACGCCCGTAGCGCATCCCAGTCGTGCGCGTTGAAGCGTTCGGCATAAGCGTGCAGCCGTCGCCGCTCGGCCGGTGCCGAGGCGGGCGCCGGATTCTCGCTCGCGGCCAGCGCGCGCAGTCGCGTTCGCCCGCGGTGCAGCGCCGCCTTCACCGCCGGCACGGTCATGCCCAGGATCCCGCCCGTCTCGGCGAGCGAATGCCCGAGGACGTCCATCAGGATGACGCAGGAGCGCTGCGCCGGCGCGACCTGCAGGAAGGTGCCGAGGCCCGCTTCGACCGCGATGCGCCGATCCGCATCGTCGTTCGACTGCCCGCCGTCCAGCGCCATGGCGTCGCGCGCTTCCTGGCGCCGGCGGCGGCGCAGCGCATCGAGCGCGGCGTTGTG
Source organism: Sphingomonas bacterium (assembly GCF_028293085.1). Taxonomy (GTDB): domain Bacteria; phylum Pseudomonadota; class Alphaproteobacteria; order Sphingomonadales; family Sphingomonadaceae; genus Sphingomonas. Next base: position 2,984 of record NZ_JAQGLC010000187.1, on the reverse strand, counting down.
GGTGATGCGGAACAGCCAAGCCTCGCCCTGGGCGACATCCGCCCCTGCCTTCAGCGCTTCGGCGGCCCTGGCCATGGCATCCTGCACCACATCTTCGCCGTCGAACACGGAGCCCATCATGCGCGCGGCATAGCGGTGCAGCCTGGGCCGCATTGCGCCCATCCAGTCAACCAAGACGTCCGCCACGCTCCTATTTCTCCTCATGGACCGATCGAGAGACGCCGCCGCGACCGCAAAGGATTCGGTGCCGGTGTTTTTTTACGGGAAGCGAATCCTTTGGCCAACTCGTGCCGTCCTGCTTCCGACGCGCCGATGCGTCGACGAAAGGACGAGACGATGCAACTCACGATGGAAGACGGACTGGTATCGGCATTCCGATGGGCACCCCCCTTCGCGCAGGGCCTGGTCCGCGACATGCGCGTGCGCTGGGCCCTGCGCGAGGCCGGGCTGCCGTACGAGATCGATTTCGTGGAGTTCGGCGAGCACAAATCGCCCGAGTTCCGGGCGCGGCAGCCGTTCGGACAAATCCCGACGTTCAGGGCGGACGGGATGGAGTTGTTCGAATCCGGTGCGATCGTCTACGCGATCGGCCTCAAGAGCGAGGTTCTCCTTCCCGTGGACGAGCGCCAGAGGCTGCGGACGATCTCCTGGATGTTCGCCGCGCTCAACACGGTCGAACCGCCCATCACCCTTCTCACCGCGGCGGACCTCGTCCAGCAGGATGCCGACTGGGATCGCCTGTTCCGCCCGAAAACCGTCGCGTCGATCGACGAGCGCCTCTCCCGCCTGAACGAATGGCTGGGCGAGCGCGCCTATCTGGTCGATCGGTTCACCGGCGCGGACATCCTGATGGCGACGGTCCTGCGCCTGATCCGGCATACCGACATCGTTGCGGGCCATCCCAAGGTCGCCGCCTATCTCAAGCGCTGCGAGGCGCGGCCCGCATTCAGGGAGGCGCTCGACGAGCAAATGCAGGGATTCGCGGAGAGCACACCCGTCGTGCCGGATCAGGCAGAGGCCGTGAGCGCGTAGATCGGAGGGGGACCCGCGCGGCGACCGGCCGGCACAACAGCCGGCGCCGCGTGGACCTTAGCCCCAGGCGCTCTTCACCTTCTTGAAGAATCCTGCGGTCTGGGGGTTCTCCTCGCCGGTTTCGGTCGCGCGGAACTGTTCGAGCAGTTCACGCTGCTTGGCGGTGAGCTTGGTCGGGGTCTCGACCTCGATGCGGATCACCAGATCGCCGCGCCCGCGCCCTTGCAGCACGGGCATGCCGGCGCCGCGCTGGCGCAGCTCGCGGCCGCTCTGCGTGCCGGCGGGGATCTTGATCGTGTGGCGCTCGCCGTCGGGCCCGGGGATGCGGATCTCGCCGCCGAGCGATGCGGTGGTGAAGCTGATCGGGGCGCGGGCGAACAGGGTCGTGCCCTCGCGCTCGAACAGCGGATGCCGGACCACGTGCAGGAAGATGTAGAGATCGCCCGGGGGCGCACCGCGCATGCCGGCCTCGCCCTCGCCGGTCAGGCGCACCCGGGTGCCCTCGTCGACGCCGGGCGGGATATTGACGGTGAGCGTCTTGGTCTTCTCCACCCGGCCCTCGCCGCGGCAATGGCTGCAGGGATCGGAAATGACCTGGCCCGCGCCGTGGCAGCTCGGGCAGGTCCGCTCCACCACGAAGAAGCCCTGTTGCGCGCGGACCTTGCCGTGGCCGGCACAGGTGCCGCACGCCTTTGCACTGGTGCCGGGATTGGCGCCGGTGCCCGAACAGGAATCGCACGAGGCCGAAACGTCGACGGTGACTTCGGTCGATTTGCCGCGGAACGCGTCCTCGAGCGTGATCTCCATGTCGTAGCGCAGATCGGCGCCGCGACGGGGTCCGCGCGCGGCGCGCTGGCCGCCGCCCATGAATTCCCCGAAGATATTTTCGAAAATGTCGCTGAACGCGCCGAAATCCTGCGCGCCGCCACCGCCGCCAGCACCCGCGCCGTTCCGGAAGGCGGCGTGGCCGAACCGGTCATAGGCCGCGCGTTTCTGCGGATCCTTGAGGCAGTCATAGGCCTCGCTGATCGCCTTGAAGCGCGATTCGCTGTCCTTGCACCCGTCATTCTTGTCCGGGTGATATTTCATCGCGAGCTTGCGATAGGACGCCTTGAGCGTCGCCTCGTCGGCGCCGCGTTCGCATTCGAGCAATTCGTAGAAATCGACTTCGGTGGTCATCTTGGGCCCCCGCCCTCCCCGTTACCCCTGCTTTCGCAGAAATAACGGGGGGAACGCAACATGTTACGCCTTGGTATCGTCGACTTCCGAGAATTCGGCATCGACCACGTCCTCGGCGGGCGCCTCGGGCGCCGCTTCGGACGCCGGCGAAGCCTCGGACTGGGCCTGCTTCTCGTAGATCGCCTGGCCGAGCTTCATCGCGACCTGGGCAAGCGCATTGGCCTTTTCCTTCATCGCTTCGGGATCGCCGCCCTCGACCGCCGACTTGGCCTCGGCGACCGCTGCCTCGATCTCGGACTTGAGGCTCGCATCGACCTTGTCGCCATTCTCCGCGAGCTGGCGCTCGGTGGTGTGGATCAGGCTTTCGGCGTTGTTCTTCGCCTCGGCCGCCTCACGGCGCTTCTTGTCTTCCTCAGCGAACTGCTCGGCATCGCGGACCATCTGGTCGATGTCGCGATCGGAGAGGCCACCCGAGGCCTGGATGCGGATCTGCTGTTCCTTGCCGGTGCCCTTGTCGCGCGCCGAGACGTTGACGATGCCATTCGCGTCGATGTCGAAGGTGACCTCGATCTGCGGCACGCCGCGTGGCGCGGGCGGGATACCGACCAGGTCGAACTGGCCGAGCATCTTGTTGTCGGCCGCCATCTCGCGCTCGCCCTGGAAGACCCGGATCGTCACCGCCTGCTGATTGTCGTCAGCCGTCGAATAGACCTGGCTCTTCTTGGTCGGGATCGTGGTGTTCCGGTCGATCATGCGGGTGAACACGCCACCCA
>NZ_JAQGLC010000103.1 GCF_028293085.1 Sphingomonas bacterium | reverse complement strand
TCGAAGTGACCAGCGAGTGGCGCGACGGCACGTCGAGCATCCGCGGCAATCGCTCCTCGCTCGAGAGCGTCGGCGCCGCTGTCGACCGCCAATGGATGGCGGGCGAGGTCGTGCGCTATGACGATGTCGCCACCGACCCACGGCTCGAGCCGCCCGCGGTCGCGCGGTATCAGAGCGCCGACATCCACGCTTTCGTCAGCATTCCGCTGGTGCAGGGCGGGCGGATGCGCTCGGCGCTGTCGGTACAGCATAATGCGCCGCGGCGCTGGAACGACGGCGAGATCCAGGTGATGTGCGACATCGCCGAGCGCACCTGGGTGGCGCTGGAGCGTGCCCGGGCCCAGGCCGCCCTGCAGGAGCGCGAGCGCAACCAGGCGTTCCTGCTCGCCTGGAGCGACCGCATCCGCAGCGAAAGCAGCGCACGCGGCATCCTCGGCCAGACCCTGGCGGCACTGGGCGAGCATATGGGCGCGATGCGCACCAATTTCGCCGAGACCGACGATGACGGCACCACGCTCTGCGTACTGCAGGAATGGACGATCGGCCTGCCGAGCATCGTCAACCAGCGCTATCCCTCGGCGGCGCTCGGCACCAGGCTGGCGGCGGCACATATGAGCGGCTTGCCGGTGCGGGTGAACGACGTCTCCAACGATCCGCGCTTCGACGCGCAGAACCTGCCGCTGTTCAAGTCGCTCGGCATCGCCGCGGTGCTGACCCTGCCGATGATGCGCGGGGGCGAGATCGTCGCGGTGCTCTCGGTACAACAGGGCGAACCCCGGGTCTGGACCGACAGCGAGGTCGATCTGGTGCGCGATCTCGCCGACCGTACGCTGGCGGTGCTGGAGCGCGCGCATTCGGAGGAACGGCTCGCCGAAAACGAGGCGCAGCTTTCCGCTTTCCTCGAGAATGCGCCGGTCGCGATGCATCTGAAAAATGGCGAGGGGCGCTATGTCCGCGTCAACCCGGAATTCGCCAGGGCGCTGGGCCGGGCCCCGGAGGAGCTGCAGGGCGCGCATACCGACGAGATCTTCCCGGCCGATATCGCGGTGGAGCTCGCCCGGCTGGAGCAGCTCGCCCAGGACGGTCATGTCGCGAGTGCCGAGTTCACGCTCGAAGGGATGGGCGACGTGCTCCATGTCTTGTCCATGGTGTTCCCGATCACCGGCGCCGGCGTGGCGCGGACAGGCGGCTTCACGCTTGACCTGACCGAGCGCAAGCGCGCCGAGGCCGAGCTCGCCCGATCGCGCGAGGCGCTGTACCAGACCGAGAAATTGTCGGCGCTGGGGTCGTTGCTCGCCGGCGTCAGCCATGAACTCAACAATCCGCTGTCGATCGTCGTGGCCCAGGCGGTGATGATGGAGCGCCAGTCGCGCGGCGGCGAGCTGGCCGAGCGCGCGCAGAAGATCCGCCGCGCCGCCGATCGCTGCGCGCGGATCGTCCAGACCTTTCTGGCGATGGCGCGGCAGAAGCGCCCCGAGCGCGAGCCGGTCGACCTGAACGCGGTGGCGATGGCCGCTTACGACCTTGCCGAATATGGCTTGAAGAATGACGGCATCGCGGCGACCCGCATGCTGGCGCCATCGCTGCCGCACATTTCGGCGGATTCGGACCAGCTCCACCAGATCATCATCAACCTGATCGTCAACGCGCAGCAGGCGCTGGTCGAGGCGGGCGTGCCGGACCGCGCCCTGACGGTGCGCACCGCGATCGGCGACGATCCGGGCACCGTGATCCTCGAGGTCGCGGATAACGGCCCGGGGATTCCGGAAGAGGCGCGGCGGCGCATCTTCGAGCCCTTCTTCACGACCAAGCCGCAGGGGCAGGGCACGGGGGTCGGCCTGTCCTTCTCGCAAGGGCTGGCCGAGGCGCATGGCGGCAAGCTCGAACTGATGCCGGCGGCGCGCGGTGCCTGTTTCCGGGTGACCCTGCCGATCGACGTCGAGCCGATCCAGCAGCCGGCGGCGGTCGAGCCGCCGACGGTCGTCGAGGTGCCGGCGCGCCGCGCACTCGTCGTCGACGACGAGCAGGAGATCGCGGAATCGCTCGCCGATTTCCTGTCGATTGAGGGCTTTGCCTGCGACATCGCGGTCGGCGGGGCGGCGGCCCAGGCGCGGCTCACCCAGGGCTATTATGATCTCGTCATCAGCGACCTGCGCATGCCCGGCATGGACGGGCCGCAGCTTTATGCCTGGATCGCGGCCGAGCGGCCCGACCTGGTCGACCGCGTCGCCTTCGCCACCGGGGACACGCTCGGCGCCGCCGCGGCGCGCTTCCTCGACGAGGTGAAGCGCCCGGTCCTCGAAAAGCCCTTCATGCCCGATGCGGTGCATCGGTTCCTCCAGCAGATGGACCTCGCATGACGCCTGCGCCCGTTTCCCAGATCGCCCCCCACATCGTTGTCGTCGATGACGAGGAAGACCTGCGCGAGCCGGTCGCCGCCTATCTGCGCGAGCAAGGCATGGACGTCGACGAGGCCGGCGGCGGCGCCGATCTCGACGTGATCCTCGCGCGGGGCGTGCCGACCCTGGTCGTGCTCGACGTGACCATGCCCGACGAGGATGGCTTCAGCATCGCGCGGCGGCTGCGCGCGATGCACGGCAATATCGGGATCGTGATGCTGACCGCGCGGCGCGACGTGATCGACCGGGTGGTCGGGCTCGAGCTCGGCGCCGACGATTACATCATGAAGCCGTTCGAGCCGCGCGAGCTGCTTGCGCGCATCCGGTCGGTGCTGCGCCGGCTCGCGGCGGCGGCGCCGGCCCCGGCGGCGACCGATGAGGACGAAGACGAGGATGGCGACGCCGTCGCAGTGCCTTTTCGCGGCACCTATCAGGAGGAATTCTGGATCCCGACCACGCGGGGACAGATTCGCGTGCCGGTCGACACGATCGAGTGGATCGAGGCGGCGAAGGATTATGCGCTGCTCCACACGCCGGAGCGCAGCCACATGATCCGCATCACCATGGGCGCGCTCGAACAGGGGCTCGATCCGGTGCAGATGATCCGGGTCCACCGTTCAGCCTTTGTGCGGCCCGGATCGGTGCTGCGGATCAGCGCGATCGGGCGGCACATGGTGCTGGAGCTGCGGTCGGGCGCGGTCGTCCGTGTCGGCCCGCGGCATTGGGGCGAGGTGCGGCACCGGCTGAAAGTGTGAACCGCGTCCGGTGCGATGACGCGTTCGTCGCACCTCCGTCGCAAGACCGGTGACCCGCTGCAGCAAATTCGCCAAATGATGCTCGTACCGTTCGTCACCCCCCCGGCGGCGGCACGATAGCGCATGCCCTGGCCCCCTCCCGGGCGGCGCCATCATCGGCCATCCGGATCCCTAGTCCGGGTGGCCGATTTGCCTTCCGCTCCCTTTCCACCGCGCAAATCGAGGCCCCGGTCGCTTCGTCGCGCCGCGCCGCGGCCTGGACGCAGCCTCGTCGCATCGGTCACGGGGCGGGTTCCTGCGCAAAGCTTTCCCGCTAGCGGCGCCCGGCAGCCAATCACGGCTTTCGACCCATTCGCAGCAAGGAGCGGCGCCGATCATCCGGCGCCGCCCCGAGCCGCGATCCGCACCAGGATAAAGACCATGAAACAGTTCATCCCGCTTGCTCTGGCCTGCTTCCCGCTGATCGTGATGATCGGCGTGTGGAGCGGCACCGTCTGACATGCTCATGCTCGTCGCCCTCGGTCTGACGCTCCTCATCCATATGTCGTTATGGGCACGGTCGCTTCCGGCCCCGACGGAGGGTCGTGGGGGAAGGTGACGTTCTCGCGCGGGAGCGGCCGCCGCTGCCGTCAGGCGGCGCGGAGCATCGCGGTGAACCAGTCGTTCGCGGTGCAGTCGATCACCAGATGGAC
>NZ_JAQGLC010000165.1 GCF_028293085.1 Sphingomonas bacterium | reverse complement strand
CGCTCTCCGCCACGCGGGTCACCAGGTCGACAGGGCCGATCCCGGCCACCGCCAGCGCCCAGAGCGCGGTCACGCCGAGCGCGACCACGAAGGTCAGGCGCGGCAAGGCGGTCCCCGCATCGCGCAGTCGCGTCAGCGCCACGCCTGCAAAGAGCAGGGCGGCGAGCGCATGGCTCCACAGGATGACGGTCACCGGCATCGCTTCAGCGCGCCCCTTCGGGCCACAGCACGACGCGAATCGTCTGCAGCAGGATCAGCACGTCGAGAAAGGGCGAGTAGTTCTTGGCGTAATACAGGTCGTATTCGAGCTTCTGCCGGGCGTCGTCGATCGACGCGCCGTACGGGTAATTGATCTGCGCCCAGCCGGTGATGCCGGGCTTCACCATGTGGCGCTCGGCATAATAATTGAGCTGCTGCTCGAGATCCTCGACGAATTGCGGGCGCTCGGGACGCGGGCCGACGAAACTCATCTCGCCCTTCAGCACCGACCAGGTCTGGGGCAGCTCGTCGATCCGCAGCTTGCGGATGATCCGGCCGATCCGGGTGATGCGGGGATCGTCCTTCTCGGCCCAGACCGCCTTGCCGTCGATCTCGGCATCCTGCCGCATCGAGCGCAATTTGATCACGTCGAAACCGACGCTGTACAGGCCGACGCGGCGCTGGCGGTAAAAGGCGGGTCCCTTGCTCTCCAGCTTGATCGCGATTGCGGTGATCAGGATCAGCGGCAGGGTCAGGATCAGCAGGACGAGGCTGGCGGTGATGTCGAACAGCCGCTTGAACATGCTCGACAGCATGCGGCCCGACGAGAAGCCGTCGGAGAAGATCAGCCAGCTCGGATTGACGCTCTGAAGGTCGACGCGGCCGGTTTCGCGCTCGAGGAAGGTCGAGATCTCGTTGACGTGCACGCCGGTCGTCTTGATCCGCAACAGGTCCTTGAGCGGCAGCGCGTTGCGGCGTTCCTCCAGCGCCAACACCACTTCGCTCGCGTTGAGCAGCACGACATGGTCGGCGAGATTGTAGATCGCGTCGCGCGCGATCGCCTCGGGGATGATGCGGGCCGCCTCGCTCATCGAGACATAGCCGACGACGACGAAGCCGGCGCCGGGCGTGGCGGCCAGCGCCTTCAGCCGTGCGGCGCGCGCGCCGGCGCCGAGCACGACGACGCGCCGCTTGAACACCTGCCCGCCCAGCGTCTTGCCGAGCAGGATACGCAGGCCGATCAGCAGCCCGACCGCCATACCCATCGAGTAGAGCAGGTTCGATCGCCAGAAGGTGATCGAGGGCACCAGGAAGAAGATGACGCTGAGGAAGATCACGCCCAGCGAGATCGCGACGACCAATCGAGCTGAGGCGAAGCGCAGCGATTGGAGCGCGCCCGCGCCATAGACGCCGACGGCTATCATCGCGAGCTCGAGCGACGCGGCGAAGGTGGCGAGCTGGGGTATGCGGTTCTGGATCGGATCGACGAGGCTACCGAGCTGGTGGAGGCGCACCGAGTAACCGAGCTCCCCCGCGACCACGAGCAGGATCACGTCGAACAGCCCGAGCAGGAGCACGGCGTTCGGGATATAATGCTTGAACAGCCTGATCATCGTAGCTCAGCCCTTAGCGGCCACGTGTAAACAAATCCGACACGCCGCTCTGGCTGTCGCAGAAATTGACAAACAAAGGTTGAACGGGACGGATCGCGATTGATCCACGACAGTTCCTAAGCGGCGCCTCTGGGCCTAGAGGTGGCACGCAACTGGAGATCCACGAATGCCGCTTTCCAAGCCGATCGTCCCTGTCATCCTGTCGGGCGGATCGGGCACGCGCCTATGGCCGATGTCGACGCCGGAGCGGCCCAAGCAGATGCTGGCGCTGACGGCCGAGCACACGATGCTCCAGCTGACCGCGGCGCGGGCGACGGGCGAGCGGTTCGCGGCACCGATCGTCGTCGCCAATGCGCGCCATGCCGATATGGTCGAGACGCAGCTCGAGGCGGTAGAGGCGGCGTCGCAGGCGCTGATCCTGGAACCGATCGGTCGCAACACGGCGCCGGCGATCGCGCTCGCGGCGCTGGCCGCCGGTGGCGGATCCGATCCGTTGCTGGTGATGCCGTCGGATCACGTCATCCTCGACGTGCCCGCCTTTCACGCCGCGATCCACGCGGCGATGCCGCTGGTGGCGGAAGGGTGGCTGGTCACCTTCGGGATCGATCCGCATGCGCCGGAGACCGGCTATGGCTGGATCCATGTCGGTGAGGAGATTTCGGACGGCGTCCACCGCGTCGCGAAATTCGTCGAGAAACCGCCGCGCGACAAGGCCGAGGCGATGCTGGCGGCGGGCGATCATGCCTGGAACGGCGGCATCTTCCTGTTCCGCGCCGACATGTATCTGGGGGCGCTTTCGGTGCATGCGCCCGACATGCTGGCCGCGTGCCAGCAGGCGATGGCCAAGGCGCGGACCGAAGGGCACCGCATCTATCCCGACGCGGAGGCTTTCGCCGCATCGCCCGCGGAGTCGATCGACTATGCGGTGATGGAGAAGGCCGACCGGGTCGCGGTGGTGCCGGTCAGCATGGGCTGGAGCGATCTCGGCAGCTGGGACGCGCTCCACGCGATCAGCGAGGCGGACGGCGACGGCAATGTCCATCACGGCGAGGTGATCGCGATCGAAACGTCCAACTGCCTGGTACGCAGCGACGGCGTGCGCGTTGCGATCGTCGGAGTCGAGGATCTGATCGTGGTCGCCAGCGGCAACGACGTGCTGATCCTGCCGCGCGGGCGGAGCCAGGAAGTGAAGAAGCTGATCGAGGCGATGAAGGGCTAGGTCGCACGGGCTTGTTGGATAATATTGGCACACCCCTGGGGTGATTTTCTCGACAGACCATAAAATATTATCTATATATATCAGTAAGTTATAGGATTTTCGCGCAACGGTCCGTCGCAGCGATGTGACAATATTCGCCAATAGGCTGGCTGGAATGACCTCCCGGACAAGGTACTTGCACATCCAATATCACGTTATATAACACGTTATGCGACTCATGGAGAGAGCATGGCGGGCGATATCGTTGCGGAACTCGGACATCTGTTCCTCGGCACGCGGCTGAAGCGGCTGGCGGAACGGATGCAGGCCGATGTGCAGAAGGTGGCGGCCGAGGCGGGCCTGCCGATCCAGCCGAGCCACTATCCGGTGCTGGCGATCATCGAGCGCCAGGGCAGCATGACGGTCGGCCAGATCGCCGAGGCGCTCGGCATCAGCCAGCCCGGGGTCACGCGCAACGTGGCGCGGCTGGTCGAGCTCGGCCTCGTCGACCTGATCCGGGAAGGCCGGGACCAGCGCCAGAAGTCGGTATCGCTCACGCCGGTGGGCGCGGCGGCGATGGAGGTGTCGAAGCGCGCGGTCTGGCCACGGATCGACATGGCGGTGGCGGCGATGTGCGAGGATCTGTCCGGGTCTTTTCTCGACCAGGTCTCGGCGATCGAGCGCGCGCTGGACGAGGCGCCGCTGGATCGCCGCGCGGCCGGCCTCGGCCTGTCGATCCTGCGCTATTCGGACGCCCTGGTGCATCATTTCCACGATATCAATGCCGAGTGGATCGAGGCGATGTACCGGATGGAGCAGGCTGATCGCGACGTGCTGGAGAATCCGCGCGAGCGGATCATCGATCCGGGCGGCGACATCCTGTTCGTCGAGGCGGATGGCCTTGGTATCGTCGGCACCTGCGCCCTGCGGAAGACGGGCCCCGGGCAGGTCGAGCTGACCAAGATGGGGGTGCTCGCCTCGGCGCGCGGGCGCAAGGCCGGGGAGTTCCTGCTCCGTGCGACGATCGCGCGCGCCGCCGACATGCGGACGGAGACCCTGTATCTGCTCAGCAATCGCAAGAGCGAGGCGGCGATCCACCTCTACGAGAAACTGGGCTTTGTGCATGATGCCGGGATCATGCGCGAATTCGGCGCCCGCTATGAACGGTGCGACGTCGCCATGCGCTATCGGGCCATGCGCTACCGGCCGGCGGAAGCCGGCCGGTAGCCGCAAGGTCAGCCCATCAACGCCTCGGCCTGATCCAGCGTATCCTTGAACGTCGCGATGATCGCCTGGTAGGGCGCGGCGCTCGCCATATCGAGGCCGGCACGCTTCAGGATCTCGACCGGATAATCCGATCCGCCCGATTTCAGCACGGTCAGGTAATTGTCGCGCTCCTTCGCGCCGCCCTTCAGGATCGACCGCGCGAAATAGGACGCGGCCGAGATGCAGGTGGCGTACTGGTAGACGTAGAAGCTCGAATAGAAATGCGGGATATAGGCCCATTCCGCGGCATAGACCGGATCGATCGCGACGTTCGGCCCGTGATAGCGCTTGAGCAGGTCGAGATAGATCGCGGTGAACTTCTCGCCCGACAGGCCTTCGCCGGCCTCGGCCTGGTCGTGCGCGATCAGCTCGAACTCGGCGAACATCGTCTGGCGGTAGAAGGTGCCGCGCATCGCCTCGAGCTGCTGCCCGAGATAGAAGAGCTTCTCTTCCTTCGTCTTCGCCTGCTTGACCATATAGGCGGCAAGTAGTTGCTCGTTGCAGGTCGAGGCGATCTCGGCGAGGAAGATCGGGTAATCCGACTTGTCGTAGACCTGGTTCGTGTTCGCGAGCAATGTGTGCATCGCATGGCCCCATTCATGGGCGTAGGTCGTCATCCCGTCGTAATTCTCGCCGAGATTGAGCAGCAGATAGGGATGCACGTCGTACGCCGCGCCGGGGTTCATATAGGCGCCCGATTTCTTGCCCGGCCGCGGTAGCGGATCCATCCATTTGCCCGCCGTCGCCTTTGCGAACAGCGCGCCATATTCCGGGCCGAGCGGCTTCAGCGCCTCGATCACGATCGGGCGCATCTCGGGCACCGTCACCTTCTTGTCGAGCTGCACCAGCGGCGGATAGATATCGTAATAGGCCATGTCGGGCAGCTTCAGCATCTTGCGGCGCAGCTCGAAATAGCGGTGGAGCTGCGGCAGGCCCTTGTTGGTCTCCGCGACGAGCGAGCGGTACACCGCCTCCGGCACATTGTTGCCCGACAGGAACATGGCGAGCGAGGTCGGGTATTTCCGCGCCTTTTTGCGGAAGATGTCGGCCTTCACATGACTGAGATAGGCAGTGCCGAGCGAGCTCTTGAACGCGCCATATTCGGCCCAGAAGGTGTCGAACACCAATTTGCGGTCGGCGCGGTTCGGCGCGTCCCGGTTGAGCGTATAGGCCTGGTCGTCGAGCCGCACCTTCTTGCCGGTCGACAGCGTCACGGTCGGCCAGGGGATGTCCGAGGCGACCAGTTGCTCGCGGATATCGCGCGAACCCGAAAAGGGCGACGATGTGCCCGCCAGCAGGATTTCCCCCTCGGGCGACAGGGTATGCTCGGCCTGGCGGACGATATCGGCCAGGTAGAAATCGAACCGGCTCCTGAGCACCGGGCTGGCGGCGATGAAGCCGTCGATCTTCGCCTTGTCGAGCGTGAGCAGTTCCGGCGCGATCCACGACGTCGCTTCGCCCAAAGCGGTGAACATGTCGTTCGCCTGGGCCTGCTTCTCCTGGTTGGCGGCGACCCGCAGGTCTTCATCGGCCTTGAGGCTGATATAGGTGTAGACCCGGCCGGCAGTCCGGCCGAGATCGGATTGCGCGACCAGCGCGGCGGCCAGCGTGTCCGCGCTGGTGCCCAAAGTGCCCTTGAATTTGAGCAGGCCAGGCGCCTTGGCGAGCACCTCCTTGCGCGCTGCGTCCCACGCGGCATCATTGGCATAGAGCTCGCTCAGATCCCAGGCGGCGACATCGGCTGCGGTCCCGGCATCCTGCGCCCAGACGGGCATGGCTGCAGCAAGCGTGGTGAAAGCGGCGGCGGCAATCGCCTCGCGGCGCGTCAGGCTGGTCATGGACGATTCCCCAAAGGTGCGAATGGGACTATTTAATCGCGCATCGCGGCCGATGGGAAGAGGGTGTGTCGATAAACTAACGCACCACCTTCTCAAGGAACGACGGGGCTATCTGCTCCGGCCGGCGCAATGATCGTCACCCCATCCAGCTCCGTCACCCGTCCAGCCAGGCCCGGCGGCACCTTGCCGTCGAGCAGCACATAGAGTCGGCGGGGATCGATCTGCCCCATGTTGAACGCCAGCGCATCGGCCGCCAGCCGCCGTTTCACCGCAACCGGCTCACGCGACGCATAGAAATAGCGGACGGGCCGCCCCGCCACGATCGCCCGCCAGGCGACTTCCTCCATCAACGCCAGGTCGCGATAGGGTTCGGGCGGCTCGAATTCGACCATGTCTGCCCGCGCGATCACCGCGTCCCAGCGTGGATCGAGCGTGCGGCGATAGGGGCTCGCCTGCGCCGCGGAAGCCGTGCTCCCCCGAGCAAAGGCGAACAGCGGGGTCAGGTCGATGATCTGGAGCAGCAGCGCGGCCGCGAGCACTATCGTCCCGCGCCGCATCCGGCAGACCATGGCGATGGCGGCCAGGGCGATGACATAGTCCACCGGCCAGAACATGCGGCCCGCCGCGCGGATCGGATCGAGGAACCGCGCCATGCCGCCCGGCACGGGCAGGGTCGCGACGATCTGCCCGCGCCAGATCAGGTGCGGCATCATCGCGACAAGGGTAAGCAGGACGAAGGCGGGCACCAGCCAGAGCAGCGGCGCGAGCGGATCGTCCTTGCCCGCGTCACGATGGCGAAGGCGATAGAAGAGCGCGACCAGGACAAGCGCCAGCAATCCCGCCCCGAGATAGTTCATGCCCTCCAGGCCCTGCGAGCCATCGACCGAGGCGGCCGGCAGCAGCGCGGAATAGCTCGGGATATTCGGATTCCACAGCGCATCGAGCGCCATCGAGAACCCGCCATAGCCGCCGATGGCGACGATCGGCGTGCCGATCGTGCCGAGCAGCATCGGGCCGAACAGCAGCGGCGCCGCGACCAGGCCGATATCGCCGATCATGCCACCGCGCGCCTTGTTGTCGGGCGCGAGGACGAACCGCCGCAGCATGGCGCTCGCCCAGATCGCCGCCACCATGACGAGAAGATAGGGGTGGATCAGCGTCGCGGCGACGATCACGGCCACCCATTGCAACGGCTGGCTCGCTCGTCTGGCATCGACGAAGATCCACAGCGCCCACAGGATCAGCCATTGGGCGCACAGATTCACATGGCCGAACCGGGCGAGCAGCACCGGCATGAGCGTCAACAGCACCGCGCCGATCCATGTCGCGAACGGATCGGGCGCGTAGCGACGGACCAGCGCAGCGGCGAAACCCATATGGAGCAGGATGCAGGCGAACAGCCAGAGGCCGAGATATTGCACCCCGACCGGCAGCACGGCGGCAAAGGGTCGCAGCAACAGGCCGAGCAGCGGATTGCTGTCGGTCAGGGCCAGCGGCAGGCCTTCCGGTGCCATCAGCATCGACGAATGGAGCGACGGCCAGGGCGGCGGGCCGCGCAGATAGGCGGCGAGGCCGACTGCGGCCTGCCCATGATCATTGCCGTCGAGCAGCCAGGCGAGGCGGCTCGGATCGAGCACCGCCAGATGCATCCAGCTCGCGAAGATCGCGATGCTCAGCCCGAGCCAGGGAAGAACCCAGAAGAGGAGACGACGCATCGGGCGAGAGCCATGCGCGAGCGCGCCGTGAAAATCCACCGATAGCGCTGCCTACCGCCCTTTGCCGCAAGCGGGCGGCGGCGAGGCCAGGCTCGCCGGAATGATCGCGACGCCGTCAAGCATGCGAACGCGCGATGCCAGCGCCGCCGGAATACGGTCACCGAGCAGGACATACAGGCGCCGCGGATCGATCTCGCCGCGAAGATAGGAAGCGCGCGCCGTGGCCAGCCGCGCGAACGCCGCCGGCGTCTCGCGTGCGGTGTAGGTGAAATTGACCGGGCGGCAGGCGAGGATCGCGCGCAACGTCACCTCGTGCATCAGCGGCAGGTCGGCGCGCACCCGGGGCGGCTCGAAATCGATCGAGCCGGCGTTGGCGACCAGCGCCTTCCAGCGTGGATCGGGCGTGCGCACGTAAATGCGCCGCTCGTCCGCTGGTGCGGTGGTGGCGCGGATCGCGGCGAACATCGGCGTCAGGTCGATCACCTGCAGGGCGAGCGCGCCGCCCAGGATCAGGGTCGCGCGCGGCATGCGGCAGGCGATCAGGACCGCCGACAGCGCCAGCGCATAGGTCACCGGCCAGGCGAGCCGGCCGGCGGCGCGGATCGGATCGAGCAGGTCGGTGACCGCCCGGGGCAGCATCACCGTCGTCAACGGATCGCCGCGCCACAAGGGCTGCGGTCCGATCGCCAGCAGCAACAGGACGGCAAAGGCGGGCAACAGCCAGCGCATCTCGGCGATCGGCTCGGGCAATGTCGCCCGGCCCTCGGCCGTCACCAGCCGCCCGATCGCCAGCACGACCAGCGCGAGCATGCCCGCGCCGAGATATTGCAGGCCCTCGAATCCCCGGCCTTCGTCGATCGGCGTCGAGGGCAGCAGGGCGGTGTAGCTCGGGTTGGCCGGGTTCCACCACGCATCCACGGCCATCGGAAAGGCGCCATAGGAACCGGTCGAGGAGAATTGGAGATCGAAGACGCCGAGCGTCGCGACACTGACCACGACCATCGCCATCGTCGCGGCCGCCACGATCGCGGTGCGCAATCGGCCGGGGCCCTGGATGAAATCGCGCAACACGGCGCTCGCCCAGATGCCGGCGACCATCAGCAGCAGGTAATTGTGGATCAGCGCCGTCACGGCCAGCAACAGCGCCCACCACAGGGGACGTCGCGGGCGATCCCTGTCGAGGAACAGCCACAGCGCCCACAGGATCAGCCATTGCGACGACAGGCTGGCATGGACCCAGCGATTGATCAGCACGGGCAGCGCCGTCAGCAACGCGGTCCCCAGCCAGGCCGACAACGCGTCGGGCGCATGCGGCCGGATCAGCTTCCAGGCGAAGGTCACCTGCAGCAGCAGGCAGAGCAGGAACCAGGGCCCGACATATTGCCATTGATCGGGCAATATTCCTGCGAACGGCTTCAGCGCGATTCCGAGCAGCGGAATGCTGTCGGTGAGCAGCAGCGCGGTGCCGTCGGGCGCGCCGAGGAGCGGCGTGTGCGTGATCGGCCAGGGCCCACCCTCGCGCAGATAGGCGGTCAGGCCGATCATCGCCTGGCCGCGATCGCTGCCGCGCAGCAGCCAGCCGACATTGCCCGGGTCGAGCACGGAGGGATGCATCCAGGCCATAAAGACGAGAAGCGACAGTGCCACGAGCGCGATGGCTGAGGGGAAGGTCTGGCGCATAGGCGAAGACCCATGCCTCACAATCCGCCGCGAAATGGTTAACGGCAGAAAGACCGGCGTGCAAAAAGAGGGGCCGGTCGGTCGCTCCCCGCCCCCTTCCCGAAACGGCGCACGCGCCTACGCCACAAGAAAGTCGGCACTGCTCAAGGTGAGATGCGGCTGAAGCGTCGCGAACTGGATCGCGGCGCCGGCGCCCGATCCATCGGCATCGTAGGAAAGCGCACCCGTCTCGCTATCGTAGAGAATGTGCTGGGCGGCGGTGGTGGCGATGCCGGTCGTGAACGCCCCGGCCGCCAGCGCGCCGACGGGCAGGACCGTGAAGATCGAATGGGCGAGCTCGATATGATCGGTGCCGTGAGCGAAATCGGTGATCGAATCGATATTGTTGAACGCGAAGGCGGTATCGAACACGAAAACATCCGCACCGCCGGCCCCGGTCAGCGTATCGTTGCCGCGCGCGCCGTCGAGCCGGTTGGCGTTCCCGTCGCCGATGAAGGTGTCGTAGAACACCGTGCCGATGAGATTTTCGATCGACGAGAAAGTGTCTCCCTCCGCCGCATTGCCGAAGCCCTGGCCCAGGGTCAGGTTGACGAACACCGCGCCCTGATTGTCCTCATAGGATGCAGTGTCGCTGCCATTGCCGCCGATCAGCGCATCGGCACCGAGCGCACCCAGCAGCGTATCGTTGCCATCCCCGCCGCTCAGCGTGTTCGCCGCGTTGGTGCCGATGAAATAGTCCGCGAAGATCGATCCGGCCAGATTCTCGATGCTGTCGAAACTGTCGCCTTGCGCCGCATTGTTGAACCCTTGTCCGGTCAGCAGATTGACGAACACGGCGCCCTGATTGTCTTCGTAGCTTGCCGTGTCGAGGCCGTTGCCGCCGACCAGCGCATCCGCGCCGATCGCCCCGCGCAATATGTCGTTGCCGTCGCCGCCCTCGAGCCGGTTCGCGCCGCCGTCGCCGATGA
The DNA here is from genome assembly GCF_028293085.1 of Sphingomonas bacterium. Classification (GTDB taxonomy): domain Bacteria; phylum Pseudomonadota; class Alphaproteobacteria; order Sphingomonadales; family Sphingomonadaceae; genus Sphingomonas. The sequence goes on along the minus strand of NZ_JAQGLC010000165.1, from coordinate 2,948 downwards.
TCGTGTCGTCGAACATCGAGCCGCGCGCGCTCTCGATGCCCGAATAGGTGTCGCCCGCCGCCGCATTGCCATAGCCGAGCCCGAGCGTGAGGTTGACGAACACCGCGCCCTGATTGTCCTCGTACGAGACCATGTCGGTGCCCGAGCCGCCGATAAGCACATCCGCGCCGAGGCCGCCGATCAGCAGATCATTGTCCGCGCCGCCATCGAGATGGTCGTTGCCGGCATTCCCGCTGAGGATATCGTTGCCCGCCAGGCCCAGGATCTGGTTCGGGCCGACCCCGCCGTTGATCGTGTCGGCGCCTGCGGTCTGGGGATAGGCCGAACTGCCGAGCGAATTATAATTGGTGTTCGGCGCGGTGTATAAAGGCCCATATCCCCATGCCTGATCGAACGTGACGGATGAGGGCGTGGTCGATTCGAGGATCAGCAGCGGATCGCCGGGCAGGTGGGTCCGCGCATAGCCCAGCACCGTGTCGGTCTGGTTCTCGATCAGATGATAGTCGACCGCCGACAGGTAAGCCTGGGCCTGGGTGCTGTTCGGATTGGCGCCGCCGCTGTTGTTGGTGACGATATAGGGATCCGTATTGGTGACGATCACCGCGTTCGAATTGACCTGGATGATCGCGTCGCGGATCCGGGTGATGAAATCGATCATCTGGTCCGCCGCGACAGGGATGTTGCCGGTGGCCGTTCCCGCCTCGAAATAGCGCCCGACATCATCGAGGAAGACGCCCGAATAGCCGCGGGTGACGAGTTCGACGGCCTGGGCGATGACGATATTCTGCCAGGCGGGATCCCAATATTTGACGATCAGCGCATCCTGGACATGATCGCCGTTGAAATCGATCGGCAGCGCGCCCTGCAGCCAGCTCGGCGCGTCGCCATCGGGCGTGCCCGTATCATGGCCGTTGGTCGTCCAGCTCGCATTCCAGTAATAGCGCGCATCGTCGGTGACGGAGACGTTGACATACCCGACGACGAGCCGGCCCTGCGCCTCGAGCGCCGCGACATGGCTGTCGCTGAACGGGCGCGAGGCCACCGTCCCGAACGGATTGCCGTCAGTGATGAACAGATCGATCGACGAATTCTGGAGCGTGGCGAAGCTCGCGTCAGCATTGCCATATTGCAGGGCGAAGCTGGAGACGGCCGGCACCGCATGCGTGCCTGCCAGGGGTGAAACGCCCTCCAACCCGTCGATCGGGGCATTTGCGAGGGGCGAGGCGCGATCCATTCCCTCGATCGGGGCGTCCGCCAGGCTGAACAGATGGTCGTTCGGGTGCGATCTGCTCTGGCCGAGGCTGAGAAAGGGCAAAGCCCCGTTCGATATGTTGCGCATACGCAGCCTTTCCCGATGCCCGACCCGGACAAGCTGATGTTTCGGGGGGGATCATGTCAACGCGAAGACAATCCATTTCCGATCGAGTGGAACTCCGCCTGGTCGGATGCAGGTGGCGGCAAATATCCGCCCGGGGTTTTTGACAGAAAAAAGGGCCGGGGGATCGCTCCCCCGGCCCGTTCTTGTTCCAGCCGGTCGGCCGAACGTCAGGGACTTAGAAGTCCATGCCGCCCATGCCGCCCATGCCGCCGCCACCGCCCATGGGCATGGCGGGCTTGTCTTCCGGCAGCTCGCTGATCGCCGCTTCGGTGGTGATCAGCAGGCCCGAGACCGAGGCTGCGTCCTGCAGGGCGGTGCGGACGACCTTGGTCGGGTCGATCACGCCGCTCTCGACGAGGTTCTCATACTGGTCGGTCTGTGCGTTGAAGCCGAGCGTCGGATCATTGCCCTCGAGCAGCTTGCCCGAGATCACCGCACCGTCATGGCCCGCATTCGCCGCAATCTGGCGAACCGGCGCGTAGAGCGCCTTGCGGACGATATCGATGCCGCGGGTCTGGTCGTCGTTCGCGCCCTTCATGCCCTCAAGTGCCTTGGTGGCATAGAGGAGAGCCGTGCCGCCGCCGGGGACAATGCCCTCTTCGACCGCTGCGCGGGTTGCGTGGAGAGCGTCGTCGACGCGATCCTTGCGCTCCTTGACTTCCACTTCGGTCGAACCGCCGACCTTGATCACGGCAACGCCGCCGGCGAGCTTGGCAAGACGCTCCTGGAGCTTCTCCTTGTCGTAATCGCTGGTGGTGTTCTCGATCTGCTGGCGGATCGCGTCGGTGCGGCCCTTGATCGCGTCATGGTCGCCAGCACCATCGACGATGGTGGTGTTGTCCTTGTCGATCGTGACGCGCTTGGCGGTGCCGAGCATGCCGACCGTGACGCTCTCGAGCTTGATGCCGAGATCTTCCGAGATCATCTCGCCCTTGGTCAGGATCGCGATGTCCTCGAGCATCGCCTTGCGGCGATCGCCGAAGCCGGGCGCCTTGACCGCTGCGACCTTCAGGCCGCCGCGCAGCTTGTTGACGACGAGCGTGGCGAGAGCCTCGCCCTCGATGTCCTCGGCGATGATCAGGAGCGGACGGCCCGACTGAACGACGGCTTCCAGGATCGGGAGCATCGCCTGCAGGTTCGACAGCTTCTTCTCGTGGATCAGGATGTACGGATCGGCGAGCTCGACCGACATCTTCTCCGGGTTGGTGATGAAATAGGGGCTGAGATAGCCACGGTCGAACTGCATGCCCTCGACGACGTCGAGCTCGAATTCGAGACCCTTCGCTTCCTCGACGGTGATCACGCCTTCCTTGCCGACCTTCTCCATCGCCTCGGCGATCTTCTCGCCGACGACGGTGTCGCCGTTAGCCGAGATGATGCCGACCTGGGCGATTTCCTTGGTGCCCGAGACGGGCTTGGAACGTGCCTTGAGGTCCTTGACGACTTCGATGACCGCGAGGTCGATGCCGCGCTTCAGGTCCATCGGGTTCATGCCGGCGGCAACCGACTTCATGCCCTCGCGAACGATCGCCTGGGCGAGAACGGTCGCGGTGGTGGTGCCGTCACCGGC
>NZ_JAQGLC010000387.1 GCF_028293085.1 Sphingomonas bacterium | reverse complement strand
CCCGCCGGGTTTTTCGATCCCCTTCATAGCCATGAACGATCGCAGCTGTCCTACTCGGTCTCCGGTGTTACCTGCATCATCACGGAGGAGAGCAGTTTCATCCTGCCGCCGCGCCGCGCCATGTGGATACCCGCCGGCATGCGTCACGAGGTGCATTGGCGCGCTCCGGTTTCATCCTGCACGCTCTACATTGACCCGGCCCTGGACCGGCAACCGCGGCGATGCCGGGTCTTCGACGTATCCGACCTGGTGAAGGCGATGATCTTTGAAGTCGGGCATTTTTCGACAGGCTATGACCTTGAAGGGCGGGAAGGCCGCATTGTCCGCCTGCTGCTTGACGAAATTGAACGGATGCCCAACACGCCCGGCGAGCTCGCGATGCCGCGGGACCCGCGCCTGTTGCGGGTGTGCAAGGCGCTCATCGACGAACCTGCCGACCAGCGCGATATCGATGATTGGGCCAGCGTTGCCGGTATGGGCCGTCGGACGTTCACGCGATTATTCCGTCAGGAAACCGGTACCGGTCTTGCCGTCTGGCGTCAGCAGGTCAGGCTGATGGCCGCCGTTTCGCGAATGGCGGACGGCCAGTCGATCACGAGCGTCGCCTTCGATGTGGGGTACGAAAGTCCCAGCGCGTTTTCCGCCATGTTCCACCGCATCTTCGGCGTGGCTCCCAGTGCGTATCTGTCGGTCACGCAGCAGCGACAGGAGGAACTGGATACCGGTACTTTCGTCATGACCGGGAGTTCGGCCTGATCGCGCAAGCGAAACGCCCGGGTTCGATACCGCCTGCGCGGTGGCGCGAGTAGAACAAGTCCCAATCTCTGGGGACTTGCGACATCCATGACCGACCTTGTTGATCCCGAAGTGCAGCTGTTCGTGGATGGCGTCGCGGCTGCCTATGCAAGACATCCCGACGTCATGACGATCCCCATGGACCAGGGCCGGGCCGTGGTCGAGGAAGTGCGCCGGCCGTGGCGCGAAGGCGGCCCGGTGATGGCCGACACCGCGGAGAGAATGATCGACCTGCAAGGCGGCCCCTTGAAGATCAGGGTGCATCGCCCGACCCTGGAGGCGGGCCTGCCTGTTCTGATCTATCTGCATGGCGGCGGCTTCACCTTCTTCAGCATCGACACGCATGATCGTGTCATGCGCGAATATGCCGCGCGGGCCGGCATCGCGGTGATCGGCGTCGATTATCCGCTGTCGCCGGAGGCCAAGTTTCCGCTGGCGCTCGAGCAGATCGCTGCCCTTGTCGAATGGCTTGCCGATCATGGCGCCGAGCTCGGCATCGACCCCGCGCGGTTGGCGATCGGCGGCGATTCGGCTGGCGGAAACCTCTCGGTCGCAACCGCGCTCCTGCTGCGCGACCGGGGAAGGCCGGATCTGCTCAGGGGAATGCTCCTGAACTATCCCGGCCTGTCGCCTGACAAGTCCGATGCGGCAAAGGCACGCTTCGGGGGAGATGGCGCCATCCTGTCCGCCAGCGAAGCCGATTTCTTCTGGAACAACTATGTTCGTGGTCCTGAAGACAGCCGCAACCCGCTCGCCAACGTACTGATCGCTGACGTCAGCGACCTTCCCCCCGCAATCTTCATCGTGGCGGAAATCGACCTGCTCGCCGAGCAGAGTCCTGCCATGGCGGACAGGATGATTGCGGCGGGCGGTCAGGCAAGCGTGCATGTCTATCCCGGCGCGGTCCACGGCTTCATCGAAGCGGCTGCGGTTTCGGCACTGGCCCGCAAGGCGCTGCAGGACGCGGCCGAGTGGCTCTCGGCACATCTGGCTGCCGGCTGAAGGCGTCCATCGCGCTGCGTGATTGGCCCCGATCGATCGCCCGCGCCCGTCGCTGGCACCCGCTTCTGGCGGGCGCGGCGCTGCTCGCACCCGGAATGGCCAGCGCGCAGGAGTCGGAACCCGAGGCCAGCATCGGCGCCACCTATACGACGGATATTCTCTCCAACCTGCGCGGCGGCGTCGCCCGCAAGGCCCGGCAGATGGGCAAGCTCGACATTACCGGCCAGGTGAAGGGCTCGGTCTTCGGCATCGATGCCCTTTCGCTCCATGCCGATGTCCAGCTGATACATGGCGGCGGCTTTTCCGATGAAGCGGCGGGCGACGCTCAGGTCGTCAGCAATATCGACGCGCCCGCTGGCCTCCGCCCGCTGCAGGCCTATGCCGCGATGCGCTTCGGCCCGGGCGGCGCGGGCGTGATCAAGGCGGGTCTGGTGGACCTCAATTCGGACTTCGATGTTCAGGAGGTAGGCGCCTTCTTCATCAACGCCTCCCATGGCATCGGCCCGGATTTCTCGCAGAGCGGCGTCAACGGACCCTCGATATTTCCCACGACTGCTTCGGCGGTGACGATGGAATGGGCGGGCCAGGGCTGGACGGCGCGCGTCGGCCTGTTCGACGCCGTGGCGGGCGATGTGGACCGGCCACGCCGGACTGTCATACGCTTTCCGGGGGAGAGCGGAGCCCTTCTGGTCGGTGAGGTCGATATAGCGATCGACCGCGTCGGCGTGCAGCTTGGCGGATGGTCCTATACGGGCAGATTCGACGCGATCGAACAGGATAACCCCGGGTCGCGCCGGCAGATTCCGGCAAACCGGGGCCTGTACGGTCTGATCGAGGGCAGCCTGGTCAAGGGCACGGATAGGAGCCTGGACGCATGGGCGCGCATCGGTGCGGCCAATTCCGCGATCAATCCGATCGGTCTGTATCTAGGTGGCGGGCTGACCTATCGCAATGGCAGGAACCATGTCGGGCTGGCGCTGGGCCATGCTCGGCTCGGCGACGCTTCAATTCGAGCCGGTGCCGCCTCCGGAGCCCGGCCGGGTCGGGCAGAGACGGTAATCGAAGTCAGTTTCCGGCATCAGCTTTCCGACAGGCTCGCGGTGCAGCCCGATGTCCAATATGTCATCGATCCCCATTGGGACCCGTCACGCGGGAACGCGCTAGTTGCCGGAATGAGGCTTCAGTTCACGCTTTTCTGAGCTGCGGTCCGTCGACTGTACTGCCGGCGGATGCCCGCAGCGCCAGCGCCGTCATGCGCATGCGCGAATTGCGGTGCCCGTAACTCCAATAGATGACGGCGCCGAGTGCCAGATAGACGAGCAGGATCGTGCTTGGAATCCACTCGCCGTCGAGCGCCTTGCTGAGAATGTCGGTAAGAACCGGCGCCATCATGGTCAGGGAAGCGAGGATCGCGAGAACCGGAACGGTGCCGATCCAAATGCCGCGGATCCGTACGCCTCCCAAAGGGACCTTGAACGGGCGGGGCAGATCCGGATTGGTGGTGCGAAGCCACATCACGCTGATCGCGACGACCGTAAAGATGAGCGCCGTCCCCAGACTCACCAGATCGGCCAGGAGGGTGATGGGCAGCAACGCGGCCGCGGTGGCGGAGATCGAAGCGATGACGATCGTCGTAAAGGCCGGCGTGCTGAAGCGGGGATGAACACGCGCGAACCGCGCTGGCAGCAAGCCGTCGCAGGCAATCGCGAAGCAGACCCGCGACTGTCCATAGGTGTTGACCAGCAGCACCGAGGCCAGCCCCGTCAATGCGCCAACCTTCACCAGGACGGCCACGACCGGCAGGCCGATGGCGGATACGGCCACCGCGATCGGATCAGCAACGTCCAGCTCATGGTAGGATACAAGGCCCGTCATCACCAGGCCGACAGCGATATAGACGATCGTGCTGACGAACAGCGCGCCGAGGATTCCAACGGGGATGTCGCGCTGCGGATTGCGCGCCTCCGAGGCGGCAGTCGCGACGGCTTCAAATCCGAGATAGGCGAAAAACAGGATGGAAGCCGCGCGGAACACGCCCGGAATGCCGTAGCGGAAACCGCCTTCGTTTGCCGGGAGGAAGGGCGTCCAGTTGGCGACGTCCACATGAGACACGCCAAAGGCGACGAAGCCGATCAGCACACCCACTTTCACGATCACGAGAAATGTGTTGACCGCCACCGAGTGCTTTACCCCCCGGACGAGAACGCCGGTCACGACCGCAAGGCTCAGCGCCGCAATGAGGTTGATCGAGGGCGCCGTGACAAAGCTCATGCCGTGCGGACCCAGTTCGCCCCGGACGAAGGAATTGGCGAGGGCGGAAGGGAGGTGAATGCCGAAATCGGCAAGCAGGCTCTGCAGATAGCCCGAAAAACCCACCGCCAGGGCAGCACCGGCCAGGCCGAACTCGAGCATGACCATCCAGCCCAGCGCCCAGGCGATGACTTCGCCGAGCGAGACATAGGCATAGGTGTAGGATGCCCCCGATACCGGAAGGACGGAGGATAGTTCGGCGTAGCACAGGCCGATAAAGGCGCAGGCAAGTCCGGCAATCATGAAGGAGATGATGACGGCCGGGCCGGCATAGTTGGCCGCCGCTGTCCCCGTCATCACATAGACACCGGCCCCGATGATGCAGCCGATGCCGACCAGGACAAGCTGGATCGGGCCCAGCGAACGGCGCAGTCCGGTATTGGCCGCGTCGCTGCGCACCGAGTCCAACGACTTGCGAATGAAGAGCCCGGTGTCGGCACGCGGCATTTGATTGTTCCCTCAGAGGGTGAACGCTGGGCGCAGCTTATACCGTTTGTGGCGCACCGCGCGGCTGGACGGTCTCTTTTCTATCGCGAAAGGGCCATTCCCGGCCGGGCCGCGCTTTTTCGGTTCCCGTTTGCGGCAAAGCCGGTCCGGACACGATCGGTGGCACCTTCCCCTGGTCCGGCTGTGGATCGCCCTGCGCAGGGGCTTTGCCGCACATCTGATGACCCCGGGGGCATCATGTTGCGCCGATCAGCCCGGCCTTGGTGGGCCGGCTGACAGGCGATCGCTTCATGCCGGCTTCACATCGAACGCGATGGTGGTGCGGCTCTGCGGCGAGTGGAACGGCGTCGTCCCGTGCCATAGATAGGACGGGAACAGCACCAGCCGCCCGGCCCGCGGCTGGATCATCCGGCGCGGCCCGAAGCCGCGCCCGAAATCGGCGGTCGGCTCGCCGATCTTCAGCCAGCCCTGCTGTGCCTTGTCGTCCGCGGTCACCTCGGGCACGGCGACATAATAAGCCGAACTGATCCAGCCCGAAGGATGGATATGGTTGAGGTGGAAACCTTGGTCCGAAAGCCGCGAAGACCATGATCCGGCATAGGCGACCTGCGCGGAACGCCGGTCGACGAACGGGTGCGGCCCCGAGGCGGAAAGCTCGCGGATATAGCAGCTCACCGCCTCCTGGATCCGCTCGCGAAGCTTCTCCACCAGCGCGTGGCCATTGTTGAAGACCTGATCGAACAATCTGGTGCCGCCGCGCAGCGTCTGGGTGACATATTCGCGCTTGTCGCCGTGAAGCTCGTCGAGATAACCCGCCAGATCGTGGTTGAACGCCGCCACCGTGCCGCAGCCCGGCGGCGCGTCGAGATCGAAGACACGGACGAGCGAGTCATAGCCGTTGAGATGATATTCCTCGTCGCTGCCCGACACGCGGTGGCACAGGCCGAGCAGGGCGAGCGCTTCCTGGCTGGTCGGCGCCAGATTATGCGCGCGCGCGGCAAGCGCGCCGGCGTCGGCCGCCTCGCCCTGGCGCAACAGAAAGCCGGCGCAATCGACCAGCGGAGCCGGCTCCTCCGGATACAGCGCGACGTTGTGCAGATGCCGGGCGCGCGCCGCCTCGTGCTCGCCCAATAGCTCCAGCGCCCGCCCCGATCCAGCCAGCGCGGCGCCGTCATGGGGTGCGATGGCCAGCGCCCGCCCGAACGCATCGAGCGCATCCCCGGCCCGCTCCGTCTTCAACAGGAACTGCCCCTTCGCGACGTGCGGCAGGATCGACTCCGGCCTGGCCCGCATCGCGACATCATAGGAGGCCAGGAAGGCGTCGTCGCGACCTTGGCGCCAGAGAATCTCGTTGAGCGCGACATGCGTATCCATATCGAGCGGATCGTCGGCCAGCGCACGTTCCAGCGCGGCGATCGCATCGTCGAACCGCCGGAGATGCTGCAACACCACCGCACGCCGCGTCTGGACCTGCGGGCCCGGCGCCAGCGCGGCCGCGGCGTCGAGATGATCGAGCGCTTCTTCGTGACGGCGCAGCAGCTTGAGCGCCACGCCAAGCTCGCTTTCGATCCGGGCGCGCGTCCCGGCATCCCCCGCTGCCGCCGCGCTCAGCGCTTGGCGGAGCACCGCCTCCGCTTTCGCCGGATCGCCCGATCCGAGCAGCAATCGCGCGAGCCGAAGCGACGCCTCCGCCAGATCCGGTGCCCGGCGCAGCGCCTCGCCATAGATCGCAGCCGCCGCGATATCCCCGGTCTCCTCCAGCGCCAGCGCCAGTTCGAGCCATATCTCCGCATCATCCGCCCGCTGGGCCAGAACCGGCCGATACAGCGCGACCGCCTCGCCCGACCTGCCCGTCGCGCGCAGGACGCGGGCGAGATGCAACATGACCTGGGGCTGGTCCGGGCTCAGCACCAGCGCGCGGCGCAGCAACGATTCCGCCTCACTCCATTGCTCGCCGCCGATCCGGATGACGCCCAGCAGATACAGTGCGATCGGATGGGAAGCATTCAGCGCCAGAATTCGGCGCAGGCGACTCTCGGCCCCGGCGGTGTCATCGCGATGGAGATGGTCGACGGCCTCGGCAAGCAGATCGCGATCCATGGTGCCGGGCTATCGTCAGAACCGGGGTGCGCGCAAGGATATCATCCCGCTATCGGCGCGGCGCCCGTCACCAGTTCATGCCCGAAGGTCAGCTCGACCCGCACGCCATTGGGGTCGCGGATGTTGAACTGCACCAGTCCCGGCACGCGCGTCTCGACCGCGGTATAGGCAATCCCCTCGCGATCGAGCAGCGCCGCCATCGCCGCGCGATCGGGGCAGTTGAAGGCGATATGATCGAGCGAGGAACCGCCGCCGGTGTCCCTGGCCTCCTCCGGCCGGAAGGCATTGATATGCACGCTGGGATTGCCCGCGGTATCGTACAACCAGAGATTCTTCGTCGGATCGGGATTGGTCGCCGCCACGCCCCGGCGGAAGCCCAGCAATCGCTCATAAAAGGCGCAGGTCTCTTCCAGCCGATCGGTCCTGATATTGACATGGCCGAGCGTGATCATGGCTCAGGCCGCGCGCACCGCGGGTGCGGTCACCGCCTCGACGAAGCTGCGCAGCATGCGCTCGCGATCGGCAGTGACGCCGGTGAAGATGTCGAACGCGGCCGCCGCCTGGAACACCACCATCCCGCCACCGTCGAGCGTGCGGCATCCGCGCCGCCGCGCCTCGCGCAGCAACTGGGTCTCGAGCGGGAAATAGACGATATCGGCCACCCACAGGCTTGGCCGCAACAGGTCGACCGGCACCGCCGCGCCGGGATAGTTGACCATGCCGATCGGCGTCGCGTTGACGATCCCGTCGGCGCCGGCCATCGCCTGCTCCAGGTCGCTACCCTCGGTCGCACGTTCTTCGCCGAAATCCCGTTTCAGCTTCGCGACCAAAGCGGTCCGCCGCTCGTCGTTGATGTCGAAGATCTGCAGCCGCTCGACCCCCAGATCGAGCAGGGCATGGGCGGTCGCGAACCCCGCGCCGCCGGCGCCCATCTGCACCACCGATCCGACCGCGGCATCGGGCAGCCCGTGATGGAAGCTTTCGCGGAAACCGATGACATCGGTGTTGTGGCCGATCCGCTTGCCGCCGACGAAGTGGACGGTGTTGACCGCGCCAATCCGGCGCGCGCCCTCGGATAGTCCGTCGAGATGCTCGACGATCGCCTGTTTGTAGGGATGAGTCACGTTCAGGCCCGACAGGCCGATCAGCGCAGCCGCGTCCAGCAGCCGCGGCAGATCGGCTTCCCCCCATCCCCGGGCGGCGAAATCGTACAGCGAATAGACGAGGCGCAGGCCCAGCGCATCGGCCTCGCGTTCGTGAAGCCAGGGCGATCGCGACGCCAGGATGTCGCGCCCGATCAGCCCCGTCAGGAAGGACGGGCGTCGGGCCGCGAAAGGAGGGTCTTCGGTGTTCAAGTCGCTCGCTCCGTGCGTGCTTTGGTGTTTTTCCGCTGAGCCAGCAAGGCGGGCCCGTCGTCCTTCGAAAAGATCCGGCGGGCCCGCATCGACCTAGAATTTGGTCCGGATGCCGATGGTCACCACGCGCCCGATCGGGCTCGCGTTGATATTATCGTAGCCGGCCGCGGCATTGTAGAAAGGCGGATCGCGATCGAAGACGTTGGTCGCGTCCACGAACAGCTGCGCTTCCTTGAGGAAGGCCATGTCGCGCAGCTTGTACGACAGGTTGAGGTCGACCGTCGTGTTCGCCTTCACCGGATCGCCGCCGCCCGAGGGGATGCCGTTGGTGCGCACCACCGGGTTCTTCGGGCCACCCCAGTTGGTGTAGCTGCCGAGATAGTTGAGATAGACATTGGCGTTGAACCCGCCCAGCTCCCAGCCGAGATTGGCGCGGCCCTCGAACTTCACTGACGGGAAGGTCGTGTTGAAGCCCGCCGTGCCCAGCACGCTGAACTTCGTGCCGTTCGATCCGAAGAACTGGTCGAACTTCAGCTTGCGGGTGAAGCCGCCGCCGAAATCGAAAGTACCGGCGCTGCCCGTCTGCAGATGGTAATTGACCGCCACGTCCAGGCCCGCGACGTCGAGATTGAGCACGTTGCGCTGGCGATAATCATAGATGAAATAGGTCACCGCGTTGAGCGATCCGGTCTGCGGCAGGCCGCCCGTGGCCGCGGCGATCTGCGCGGCACTCGCGCCGCCCGGATAGAAGGTGAGCAGACCGTTGAGATCGGTCGCGCCCACCGCCAGCGGTGCGATCGGCGAGGTGATGCCGCCGCGCAACTGGTTGTTCCAATAGGTCACGCTCAGACGGAAGCCCGGCATGAAGGTCGGCGTCAGATCGAGCCCGACGCTCCACGCCTTGCCTTTTTGCGGCTTCAGCGTGCCGTTGCCACCCGCGAGCAGGATGCCGGTCACGCCTGAGCCGAGCAGGCAGGTGGTCGATCCGGCCGGGCAGCCCGGCGCACCGATAAAGCCGGGATATTGCGTGGTCGAGATCGAGAAATTGCCGCCGGGAATCGAGGCGCCGGTGGCGCCGGCGAAGCTGGATTCGCCGGTCACGCCCTGGATGTTCACGCCGCGGCTGGTGAGTGCTGGCGCGACGAAGGATTTCGCCCAGTTGCCGCGAACCTTGACGCCCTCCACGATCTCCCAGTTCGCCGCGATCTTGGGGTTCGAGGTGTGGCCGAAATCGCTGTAATCGTCATAGCGGCCCGACAGATTGACGTCGAAGCGGCGGATGCCGGGAATGCCGGTCTCCGGCCCGATCAGCGGGAACAGCATTTCGATATAGGCCGATTTCACGTCGCGGAAATAATCGAGATGAGTCAGCGTCGAGCCTTGCGAGGTCGCGCCGGTATTGTTCGGCCGGGTGAAATCCTGGGTCAGCGTATAGCGGATATATTCGCCGCCCAGCGCGGCTCGGACCGGGCCGCCCGGCAGGTCGAACAGCTGCCCGTCGACCTTGCCGTAGAAGTTGAGCATGGTCTGGCGCGCCATCAGCACCTGATTATTGTCGATCAGCTTGGCGAGGGTCGCCGCCGAAGAGCGGTTGTTGGTGACCTGAAAGGGATCGAATGCGTTGGCGGTGGTCAGCGGCGTGTTGAGCACCACCGTGGTGGTGCCGGGGATCGAGATCTGGGTGGTGCTGCCGCCGCCATTGGTCGTGCCGTTGACCGCGAGGTTGAAGGCGCTGCCGTTGAGCTGGCCCGAGTTGAACTGACGCGACTTGTCGCTGCCCGCGACGACGCCGAAGTTGAGCCGCCAGGTGTCGGTGACGCGATATTCGCCGTCAGCCGCGACGTAGAAATCCTCGGAGCTCGAATCGATGAACGCGCCCGGGCCGAATAGCTGGTCGGCATCGAAATTGACTGTCTCGGACGTGGGCGGCGTCGCCGCCAGCGCAGTCGGCACCGTGAAGAACGGATTGATCTGCGCGGCATTGGCATAGCCCGGGCCGAAGATGGTGGCGCTGGCGGAGCCGCGCTGGACCTGCTGGTGGTTCTTGCGGTCCGAATAGACCACGTCGACCGTGGCGGTGAACTTGTCCCCGATATCCTGGCGGATCGTCGCCATCGCATTGTGGCGCTTCTCTGCCGGCAGTAGATCGGTCAGACCGCTGAAATCGCAGACGCCGTTGGCGGCGGTGTTGTTGGGAAGGCCGGCCGCCGCGTTATAGGGCGAATAATAAACGAGACCGCCGGCGGTGATCGATGCCGGCGAGCAGGCGTAATTGGCCTGGTTGGTGCCGCCCTGGCTGGTGTGATCGAGGTGCGTGAAGGACCGGTCACCCGCCAGCAGGTTCGAGCGGTTGGTATAATTGTAGGACGCCAGCACCGAGCCGCTGTCCCATGATTTGCCCGCCAGAATGCCGGCGGTGAAGGTGTCGTAATCGTTGCCGAAGCCCTTCTGGGCGGTGGCTTCGATCCCGTCATATTTGCGGCGGGTGATGAAGTTGATCACGCCAGCGACCGCGTCCGATCCGTAGACCGAGGACGCACCGTCGGCGAGGACCTCGACGCGCTCGAGCGCGAGCGGCGCCAGGATGTTCGGATCGGCCAGCGCGTGGTTCAGGCCGCCCAGCGGGAAGCGGTGGCCGTTGATCAGGATCAGCGTGCTGTTCGAGGCGGAGGCGCCGAGGCCGTGGATCGTCGGGGCGTTGGTGCTGGCGCCGTCGAAGCTGCCATAGGATCCCTGTCCGGCGCTCTGCAGGCCGACGACCGCGGGCACCGTCTTCAGGATCTGCTGCACCGTCTGCGGCGCGGTCTGCTCGAGCTGCGCGCGCCCCACCGTGACGAGGTTGGAGCCGACGGGCGCGACGCCCTTCAGGCTAGATCCCGTCACCACGATATCCTCCTGGGCGGGGGTATCGTCGCTCGTATCGGCGACGGCCTGGGCGGGCGACGGCGTCGCGGGCACGGCCTGCGCAAAGGCGGCGCTGGCGGTCGCGAGCATCACGAACGGAATTGCGGAAACGCTCAGACCGAGCCGGCGTACGGATTTCATGGCATTCTCCCCTCAAAGAGTCGTGCTTTTTGCACTAACTGTTTCGTTACATAATGTACGGACTGGTACATGTCAAACCGAACCGTCGCCGATGTCAGTCGATCGAGACCCGCTCCACGGGCCCGAGGATGAAGATGTAAGCGGCGGCGCCGACGATCCCGAGCGCGCCGATATAGACCAGCGCCCCGTAGAAACTGCCGGTCCCACCGACCACGAAGCCGACCACCAAAGGCGTGACGATCCCGGCGAAATTGGCGCACAGGTTGAACACCCCGCCGGTCAGCCCGATCATCGACTTCGGCGCGACATCGGAGAGCAGGGTCCAGCCGAGGCCGGCCATGCCCTGGCCGAAAAAGGCGATCGACATGATGACGATCACCAGCGCGTTGCTGTCGACGAAATTGGCGGCGCCCATCGTCGCGCAGAGCAGCAACCCCGCAACGATCGGCAGCTTGCGCCCGATGCTGGGCGATCCGGTGCGGCGGATCAGCCAGTCAGAGGCGACCCCGCCAAGCATCACCCCGATCGACGCGGCGATATAAGGCAGGGAGACGGCGAAGCCGGACTTGATGAAGCTCATGCCCCGATCCTCGGCGAGGTAGCTCGGAAACCAGGTCAGGAAAAAGACCAGGGTCGAATTGCTGCAGAATTGCCCGATCGACGCGCCCAGTATCTGGCGCTTGCGCAGCAGCTTGCCGACGTTGCTCCAGGTGAAGGGGATCGACGCGCCCGCAACCGCCAATCCGCCGCCCGCCGCGATCGCATCGAGTTCGGCCTGGTTGACGCGCGCACTATGCTCCGGGTCGCGGTACAGCCGGTACCAGACCAGCGCGAAGACGATGCCCAGCGCGCCCACTATGAAGTACAAAGACCGCCAGCCCCAGGTCGCGACGATCCAGCCGAGCAACGGAATCAGCAGGCCCAGCCCGACATATTCGCCGACGGTATAGACGCCGGTCGCACGCGCCCGTTCGGACTGGGGAAACCAGGTGCTGAGGATGCGGCTGTTGGCGGGGAAACAGGGCGCCTCGGCGATCCCGAGCGCCATTCGCGCGGAGACGAGGCCGGCCACATTGGTCATGAAGCCATGCGTGAGCGTCGCGAGCGACCACAGGCCGAGCGACAGCGCGTAGGTGATCCGCGTGCCGAGCTTGTCGAGCACGATCCCGCCCGGAATCTGGGCAAAGGCATAGGTCCAGGAAAAGGCCGAGAAGATCAGGCCCATCACCTCGGGCGAGATATGCAAATCCTTGACCAGCTCCGGCTTCGCGACGCCCATCGCCGAACGATCGAGATAATTGAGCGCCGTCGCGAGCGTGATCAGCACCAGCACGCCCATCCGGACCCGGGTCGCGCGCGCCGTACCTGTCGCTGCGCCTGCCACCGTGCCGGTCACAGCCCTCGGCTCCGCAACCAGGCAACATGCCGGATGGCGAGCGGATAGCCGTTGACGCCGAGGCCCGAGATGATGCCGGTCACGACCTGGGTCATGATCGAGTTGGACCGCCACTCGGCCTCGCGCCGGTGGATATTGCTGATATGCACCTCGACGATCGGGCAATCGCACAGTTTCAGCGCGTCGAGGATCGGATAGCCGGCATAGGTGAAGGCCGCCGGATTGATCACGATGCCGGCCGATCCCTTGCGCGCGGCCTGGATCCAGTCGACCATCTCATGCTCGGCATTGGTCTGGCGGAAGACGAGATCGAACCCCGCCGCATCGGCCTCGGCCCGACACATCGCCTCGACATCGGCCAGCGTGTCATGGCCGTAGATATGCGGCTCGCGCTCCCCCAGGGTGTTGAGATTCGGTCCGTTCAGGACATGGATCACGCTCGCCAATCACTCTCTCCCGGCTTCTTTTTTCACGCCCGCGGACGTGGATTTCGTCCGGGATAGCTAAACACTCTTGCGTTGAAAAGTGAAATGTACGAACCAGTTCATATATAAGCGGCAAGCGCACGACATTAGGGGTTGGATGATGAGATTCTACGCGGCCGCGCTGGCATGTTCGTTGCTGTCCACGGCCGCTGTCGCCGCGACCGACGGCGACTGGCGCACCTATGGCCATGACAAGGGCGGCCAGCGCTTCTCGCCGCTGACCCAGATCACCCCGGCCAATGTCCGGCAGCTCACCCCCGCCTGGGTCTATCATATGAAGCCGCCGGCCGATCCGTCGCTGACCCCGGAGGCCGCCGAAGCCGCCCAGCGCGCGGCGGAGGCGGTCGGCCCGCCGCGCCGAGTGCGATCGCGCTTCGCCGGATCGCAGGTGACCCCGCTGGTGATCGACGGGCGGATGTACATCACCACGCCCTATGGCCGGATCGTCGCGCTCGATCCGGCGACGGGCAAGGAAATCTGGGTCGCGCCGCTCGATCGCGGCCAGCCCTCGACGCGCGGCCTCGAATATTGGCCGGGCGACGCGGCGACACCGGCGCGGCTGTTCTTCGGCACGCGCGACGGGCGGCTGATGGCGCTCGACGCGGCGACGGGCAAGCCTTCCTCCGGCTTCGGCACGAGCGGCGTGGTCGAGATGAAGACGCCCGAGATCATCGGCACCGGCAACGCTACCTTTTACGGCATGACCTCGCCGCCGCTCGTCTATGGCGATCTCGTCATCACCGGCTCGGCGGTCCAGGAATTCCCGGCCAGAGGCGCGGCGGGCGATGTCCGCGCCTGGGATGCGCGTAGCGGCAAGCTGGTCTGGACCTTCCATTCGGTGCCGCGCAAGGGCGAGCCCGGCTATGCCACATGGGCGCCGGGCAGCGCCGAGGGGCGATCGGGCGTCAACGCCTGGGGCTTTCTGACCGTCGATGAGGCGCGCGGCATCGTCTATATGCCGTTCGGCGCGCCGGCCTTCGATCGCTATGGCGGCGATCGCAAGGGCGATGATCTCTACGGCACCTCGCTCGTCGCGGCCGACGCGAAGACGGGCAGATATCTCTGGCACTATCAGGTCGTGCATCACGACATCTGGGACAATGATCTCCAGGCGCCGCCCTTGCTGTTCGACGCGAAAGTCGGCGGCAGGACGGTACCCGCGGTCGCGATCACGTCGAAGAACGGGCTGCTCTTCATCCTCAACCGGGTGACCGGAAAGCCGATCCTGCCGGTGAAGGAAACGCCGGTCGCCGCCAGCGACGTTCCCGGCGAAGCGGCCTCGCCGACTCAGCCGATCCCGACCGTCACGCCGCCGCTCGCCCGGACCAGCTTCTCGATGGCCGATGTCGCCGACGTGACGCCCGAGCTGAAAAGCTGGTGCGAGAACTGGATCACCAGCAACAAGATGGTGTTCGGCGGCCTTTATGTGCCGGTGCGGCTGAACCAGCCGACGATCAGCTTCCCCGGCCTGCAGGGCGGCGGCAACTGGAGCGGCAGCGCCTATGATCCCCGCAGCGGCCTGCTCTTCACCAACACCAGCGATCTCGGCCAGGTCACGTCGCTCGTCCCGTCCAAGGGCCCCCTGCCCTATGAGCGCGGCACGCTCAGCGCCCGCTTCCAGCGGGACGATCCGAAGATGATGTGCCAGAAGACCCCCTGGGGCCGGCTGAGCGCAATCGATACCCGCACCGGCAGGATCGCCTGGCAGGTGCCGCTCGGCATCACCGACAGCCTGCCCGAAGACAAGCAGCATACCGGCCGGCCCAATATCGGCGGCGCGATCGCCACCGCCTCCGGCCTCGTCTTCATCGGCGCCAGCGACGATTCGCGCTTCCGCGCCTTCGACTCCGCGACCGGCAGGGAGTTGTGGACCGTCAAGCTCGACGCCGCAGCGCACGCCACGCCCGTCACCTATCTCGCCGGCGGCCGCCAGTTCGTCGCGGTCACCGCGACCGGCGGCAGCTTCCTCGACAGCCCGCTCACCGGCGACGCAATCACCGCCTTCGCCCTTCCAGCCCAGGGAGCCGCCCAATGAAGATCCGCCTCCGCACCGCGTTGTTGATCGCTGCGCTCGGCCTGAGCGCCGTGTCCTCCGCGCAGGTGACGCCGCCCCCGGCGGAGCGGCGCCCGCCCCCCGGCTATGAGGATGTCTATGCCGGCAAGAAGCGCCTGCTGGTCATCGCCGATATCTCGACGGGTAACCAGTCGGCACATACCGCGCTGTCGCATGCGGCATCGGCGATCGAGCAGATCGGCCGCCAGTCGGGTGCCTATGTCACCTTCATCCGCACCGACACCGATCTGATCAGCAAGGGCGAGATCTGGGGCAAGGGCGATTATGCCAAGGGCGGGAAGAAGCAGTCGCGCGGGCGCAACCTCGATTATTACGACGCGGTGCTGTTCTATACCAATGGCGAGACCAGCATGACGGCCAGCCAAAAACAGGACCTGCTCGATTTCATCGCCAAGGACGGCAAGGGGTTCATCGGCGTCCACACCGCGACCGCGACCGGCTATAGCTGGCCGGAATATGGCGAGATGATCGGCGCCTATTTCGACAATCATCCCTGGATGATCACCGACGCGAAGATCATCGTCGAGCGGCCGACTTTCCCGGCAATGAAGGCGTTCAGGACCGGCATGACGGTGAAGGACGAGCATTACGAGATGACCGCGACGCCCTATTCGCGCGACAAGATCGACGTGCTCGCCCGGCTCGACACGTCCAGCCTCGACATGACCAACCCCAATGTCCACCGCACCGACAAGGATTTCCCGCTCGCCTGGATCAAATCCTACGGCAAGGGCCGGGTCTTCTACTCCGACCTCGGCCACACCGATGCGAGCTGGGACGATCCGCGCGTGCGCACCATGTATCTCGAGGGGATCAAATGGGCGCTGGGGGGCGGCACGGAGCAGGCGAAGCCGCATCCTTTGCCGGCGGGCAAATAGCCCAACCCCTCCTGCTTCTCCGGCGGAGGCCGGGGAAGCAGGAGGGCCCTATTTCCCCAACTGTGCATGGAAGAAATCGAACGTCGCATTCACCGCCCGCAACGTCGCCGCGCGCGTTGCCGCCGGGGTCTTGCCGATGAAGCTGTGGTCGACATCGGGAATGATGATCTCGTCGACCTTCAACCCTGCCGTCTTCATCTTCGCATAGGCGTCCTTTGACTGGCTGACCGCGACCGTATGGTCGTTCTCGCCGTGAATCAGCAGGAAGGGCGGATCGCCCGCATCGAGATAGGTCAACGGGCTGACCGCCTTGATCCGGTCGGCCGGGCAGGATGCCGCGTCGGCGCAGCCGATCAGCGCGACGGGCGAGCCTTCGGCCCGCGCCACGATCGGCGCGAAGTCGAACACGCCGTACCAGATCGCCGCGGCCTGGACGCATTCCGACCCCGCCGGCTGCGGCTTGGCGTCGAAGCCCGGTGCGCCACAGGACAGCGCCGCAAGCGCCGCGAGATGCCCACCGGCCGACGCACCCCAGATGCCGACGCGGCTCGGGTCGATGCCGTATTTCCCGGCATTCCCTTTCAGGAAGCGGATTGCCGCGCGCATGTCGTCGAGCTGCGCCGGGAAGCGCGCTTCGGCCGAGAAGCGATACTCGACCGAGGCTACGACGAACCCCTCGGCAGCAAGCGACGCCAGCACCTTGGGGAAATCCGAGAGCGCCCCGCCCGCACGCGTGTGGCCGCCTACCCAGCCGCCGCCATGGACATAGATGACCAGCGGCTTCGGCGTCGCCGTCTTGCCCTTGGGCGGCATGTAGATGTCGAGGATCATCGGGCGATAGCCCGGGATCACCGAATAGACGACATCCGCCAGGCTGGTCACGCCGCCCGGGAAATGCGTCACACGATCGGGATAGGGATCGGCCGAGGGCGGCCGGTCGGCCGTCGGGAACACCCGCTGCCCGGGCGCCGCCGCGACTGCCGAGGTGGCCAGTGCCAGACACAATGAAAATGCGCCCAGGCGCGAGATCGAGCGAGCCATTCCATCCCCTTCCGTCTTTTATCTAACTATTTAGTACATAACTGAGGGGCGTGAGCACTACAAGCTGCTCCGGCCGTGCGAAGGCCCTTCGGACCGACGGCGGAAAATGTCAGCGACCCTGATGACATTCCCAACAAGGCGGCACGGCGCGGCTCGCTTCAACCATGCCGAAACCTGCTCTATCCGTCAGATCGTAGCGGGAAACCGCTATCTCATTCTCATCGTCAGCCGAGGAACAAGCGCGTCTGCCGGGCTTCCCGCCAGCGCGTCAGCGCCGAACATAGGACAGGACGCACGCCACCACCTGTTCGCGGCGCTTGGTGCGCGCCTTCGGGACCGAGGTGTCGACCCCGAAGATCGCGCGCAACGTGTAGCGGTTGGATACGTTGAAGAAGCACAGGGCGCTCATCGTCATGTGCAGGTCGAGCGGATCCACGCCTTCGCGGAACACCCCTTCCTCGACGCCTTTGTCGAGCATTCGCTTCAGCGCGTTCACGACGCTGCGGTTGCGGCTCTTGATGCCGCTCACGCCTTCGATATGCGCGCCGTGAAGAATGTTCTCGTTCATCACCAGCCGCACGAACTCCGGGTGCGTCATGTGATAGTCGAACGTGTGGACGACAAGCGCGCGCATCGCCTCTTCCGCGCTCATCGCGTCGAAATTCTGCGCCTGTTCGCGTTCGCGGATTCCGGCATAGGATTGTTCGAGAACGGCCTGATACAGGCCCTCCTTCCCGCCGAAATAATAATAGATCATCCGCTTGGACGAGTTGGTCTTCTCGGCGATCTCGTCGATGCGCGCGCCGGCAAAGCCCTTGTCGGAGAACTCCCTTGTGGCGACATCGATGATGTTGGCGCGGGTATTCTCCGCGAGCGCGGCCCGGATGCTTGCCTTCGATTGCAGAACGGTCACACGGCCCCCGCTGGTAAATCAGTCAGTACGCGACCTCGGCCTTGAAACGGGATTGCGCCGCCAGGCGGATACCGGCGTTGGCCGCGCCATAGCCTCCATAGCCGCGCCGCTCGACGATTTCAAAGAAGACGCGCTTTTCGAACGCGCGACTGTAAAACTGAAAATATTCCGCCTCGCCGTCGCGGTCGTAGAGGATGCCCAACACCGCCATCCGCTCGACCAGCTCGGCATCCAGGCCGAAGCGCGCTTCGAGGTCATCATAATAGTTGCGCGAGATCTCCAGCATCTCCAGCCCGTTCGCCCGCGCCCGCTCGGCCGCCGCGAAAACGTCCGGACAGGAAAAGGCGATGTGCTGGACACCCGCTCCCATATATTTGGTCAGGAAGCGCGACGACAAAGTCTGCTGCGCGATCGAGCTGTTGAGCGTGATCCTGAGCGACTTGTCCCGCGATTCCACCGCCTGGCTCTGCACCAGGCCAAGCGGATCGGGGATCTGGAGCTGCACCGTCTTGGTCACGTCGAACAGGGTGACGTAATAGAGGATCCAGCTCAGGAACTCCTCATAGAAGGTGGTCTGCGCAACGTGGTCGATTGCCTCCAGCCCGATGGCCTTCGCCGCGCCCCCCGCATCCTCCAGCGCCTCGAACTCGGTCGCCCAGACCTGTTCCTCGCTGCCCTGCTCGACGAAATAGATCAGGCTGCCGCCGACGCCGCGCACCGACGGGATCTGCATCTCGCCCGGCCCGACCGATTGCTCGAAGCGCGGGATCGACAGCGCCTCGGCCCGGGCGAGCGCCGCCGGTACATCGGGCACGCTCAGCCCGATCGCACAGACCGAGGCGCCGTGGACGACATCGAAGCTGTGCGCAAAGCCCTCTTGCTCGCGGTTGATGACGATGTTGATATCGCCCTGCCGCCAGCGCTGGACCGCCTTGCGGTGGTGCCGGCCGACACAGGCGAAGCCGAGGGCGGCAAGCGTGCCGCCGAGCGCCTCGGCTTCCTTGTCGTCTGCGGCGAACTCGATGAAGGCGACGCCCGCGGGCGACACGCGCGGGGGCATGGTCGGCGCGGTCGGCGTGCGCGGTCGGCGTCCGACCTCGTCCTCCAGGGCGATCAACGAGCGGTAGCCGTCAAGCGCGACACCCGGCGCCGATCCGGAACGGAAGCGGTCGTTGAAGATTTCGAGCGACCAATAGCCTTGATAGCCGATGCGGGAAATCTCCGCGGAGAACTCGCCGAGCGGGAAGTCGCCCTGCCCCGGCATGTTGCGGAAGTGCCGCGCCCAGGAGAGATAGTCCATCTCCAGCCAGGGCGCATCGGCGACCTGGACGAGAAACAGCTTGGCGGGATCGATATCGCCGATGCTCGACGACGGCACCTTGCGGGCGAGCGAGTGGAAGCTGTCGAGGATCAGCCCGAGCGCGGGATGATTCACGTCGCGCACCACGCTCCAGGAATCGCGGTGGTCATTGATATGGCGGCCCCAGGCGAGCGCTTCATAGCCGATCCGCAATCCCCGGCTCTGCGCGCGCCCGGCCAGCTCGGTGAAATCGTCGATGATCCGGTCGCGATCGGGCAATGCCAGCGGCGAACAGTTCGAGCAGACCAGGACGAGATCGGTGCCCAGTTCCTGCATCAGATCGAACTTGCGCTCGGCCCGATCGAAGGTGCGGGCGCGCAATTCGGGCGGCATGCCCTCGAAATCCCGGAACGGCTGGAACACCGTGCAAGTCATGCCGAGATCGCGGATCACCTGCCCGATCTCGCGCGGACTGGACGGCGACGCGAGCAGGTCGTTCTCGAAGATCTCGACGCCGTCGAACCCTGCCTCGGCGATGGCCTGCAGTTTGACGTCGAGCGTGCCGCTGATCGAGACGGTGGCAATCGAGGTGCGCAATGGGGTTGCCTTGGTTATGTACGAACCAGTTATGTAACAAACGGTCGCACGGGTGTCGATAGAAGCCCTCAGCGCGCCGCGACGGCCTTTGCGAAGGAGCCGTCGCTCAATCCCTGCCCGACGAAGCGATCGAGCAGCGCCGCGGCGGCGGGACGGTCGGCATGAGTCGCTACGGCCTGGCGGACGATGTGGAAGGAATCGGCGAGCACCCGGAAACCCTGATGCTCCGCAACGAAGCCGTCGAGCACCGGACGAATACCGGCGAGCGCATCATAGCCGCCGGCTGCAAATGCTGCAGACGATGCTGCGGGCCCGACCAGCGATTCGAGCGTGGCGAAACGGAGCGTGCGCCGGAGCTCGAGATCATAGGCACCGCCCTGCGACGATGCGATCCTGACGCCCTCCCGATCGACCTCCGCCACGCTCTCGAACGGGGCATTCGTCGCCACGGCATAGGTCGCCTCGATCGTCAGATAGGATTCGGTGAAATGGATCGTCGTCGCCCGCACCGGATCGACCGCGATGAACGCGACGTCCCAGTCCCGCGCCGCGACAATCGCGCCGGCACCTTCATGGTCGATCAGCCGGATCGGCCGACCGACCGCCTCGCC
>NZ_JAQGLC010000385.1 GCF_028293085.1 Sphingomonas bacterium | reverse complement strand
GCCGCCGGTGCCGATAAAGGCGATGCGGGTCGGCGCGACCGATTGCGGTTGGGGCGAGAAGGTGCGGATGCCATTGTTGGACGATTTCTCGGTCCGGAACGTCGTGTAATCGAACACCTCGGAGGTGGAGCGATTGCGCCCGAGCAGGTCGCCCATCAGCTCGGCGATAGAGACCAGCCCGCCGCCATTGTAGCGCAGATCGATGATGATATCGGTGATGCCCTGTGCGCGGAGCTGGGCGAAAGCATCGCGCAGCGCGGGGTCGGCGGTCGAGATGAAAGTGCGCAGGTTCACATAGCCGACATGATGGCCGCCATCGTCGATGACCTTCGCGCCGTAACGCGACGATACCGGGGTCAGGGAGAAATCGGTCTTGGCGACGGTGAGGTCGCGGGTGCCGGCGGCGTCGGTGACGCGCAGCACGCGGGTGGTGCCCGCCGTGTTCGGGCCGAGCGCGTTGGTTATGCCGGCGGTGCCCTCGGTCGCGATGATCGTGTTGACGGTGCGCAGATTGGCGACGCTGGTGCCGATCGCGAGAATCTCGGTGCCGCGATCGATCCCGGCGGCGAGCGCGGGGGCGCCCTCGAAAGATTCGGCGACGAACACACGGCGCGAGCCGGTATCGGCGGTGATACGGATGCCGAAACCGGCGCTCGATCCCGACGAATAATAGGCGTCCTCGCCCGAGATCGAGGTGAGATAGGTGAAATAGCGATCGCGGTGCTGGGCGCGCGCGGTCGCGGTCAGGGCGTCGATATAGTCGCTGACGGTGGCGTAGGGTGTGGGATCGAGATTGGTGGGGAGCGTTTCGGGAAAGAGATACCATTCGCGCAGCTGCGCCGCGGCCCAATCCTGCCGGCTGCGCAGCGAGCAGATGCCGGAGGTCGGGGTCGGCGTGACCGACGACCCGCCACCGCCCGTGGAGGAGGAACCGCCGCCGCCGCTGCAGGCGGAGAGCATGGCGACGAGCCCGAGGATCGCGGCCGACGGTCTGCGCTTCATGAGACTTCCCCCTTTCCTCAACTGTTTATCGGGCCGGAGCGGTCCTGTCAGGCCCAAAGTGACGCCGGATCGTCGTCGCGAGCACGAGCCATGCCGCGACGATCAGCCCCGCGGCGAGCAGGAAGGGAGCGCCCGGGAAATACCGCCCGCGGCCATCGACGAAATGGCCGAACACTCCGGTCATCATCAGCGGGCCGATGATCGAGGTAAGGCCGATCGTGCTCGCGATCGCGCCCTGCAGCTCGCCCTGGGCATCTTCCTCGATCCGCGACGTCATCATGCCCTGCATCGCGGGAAAGGCGATCCCGGTGAAGGCCCCGACCGCGATGGCGAGATAGATCATCCAGCCGGACGAGGCGAAGGCCAGGACGAGATAACTCGGCAGACCAAAGACCAGGCTGCCGAGCGCGCTGCGCCGTTCCCCGAAGCGCGCGATGACGGGACCGGTCATCATCCCTTGCGACACCATGATCATGATCCCGAAGGTCGCGACCGACAGGCCGATCTGCAGCGGCGACCAGGCCAGCCGCTCGATCAGGAAATAGCCCCAGGTCGACAGCTGCGACTGCGCGCCGAGCTGCATCAGGAAGATCGTGGCGAGCACGCCGAGCACGAAGGGATAACGCGCCATGCGGATCAGCGTGCCGAACGGATTGGCGCGGGCCGGCGTGAAGGGACGCCGGCGCTCGGGCGGGAGCGTCTCGGTGAAGATGCCATAGCCGATCGCCGCGCCCGTCAACGCCAATATGCTTGCCACCACGAAAGGCAGGCGAAGCTCGATCGTGCCGAGCAGCCCGCCGATCGCGGGGCCGAGCACGAAGCCTGCCGCCCCTGCCCCGCCGAGCCGCCCGAATTGCCGGCCGCGCTGTTCGGGCGGGTAGATGTCGGCGATGCAGCTATTGGCGGCCGCCCAGGTCGCGCCCATCACGCCCGAGATCATGCGGCCCACAAACAGCCAGGCGAGCGAGGGCGCCCAGGCCATCATCGCATAATCCACGCTGAGCGCGACGAGCGTGCCGAGCAGCACGGGCCGCCGCCCGAAGCGGTCGCTGAGGCCGCCGATCACCGGCGCGAACAGGAACTGCATCGCGGCATAAGCGAAGAGCAGCTCGCCGCCGACCAGCGCGGCATGGTCGATGCCGGGCTTGCCGAGATGCTGGACGAGCGAGGGCAGGATCGGGATGATCAGCCCGATCCCGGCCATATCGATGAAGACGATAAACGCGATCAGCGGTAGCCGTTTATCGGCACTGGCCATAAGATTTCCCCCGAATCCAGCCCCCTGGACGCCGGCGCCTTAGGTCGTTTCGGCGCGAAAGCCCATGGTCGACATAGCAGGAAGCGGCGCGCCGGCTCACCGCGCTGGCGCCCGACGCGATTTAATTTTAGGCCGGTGTCGATTTGCCAGGCGCAGGTTCGTCGACAGAATAAGCGAGAGGTTCTTTGCGGCGACGGCGGCGCGGCTCGCCCGAGGAGGAATTCCCGATGCGTTTCATGTCGATCGTCTCATCCGCCCAGTCCGGGCCGCCGACGCCCGAGCTCATGGTGGCGATGGGGAAGCTCGCCGATCGCGAG
>NZ_JAQGLC010000344.1 GCF_028293085.1 Sphingomonas bacterium | reverse complement strand
AGCATGTCGTTCAAGTGATCGTAGAACCGGGCATCGACAATCAGGAAACGGGCCATGCGCGAGCTCCACAAATTTGGCGGACAGGGTGGGATTCGAACCCACGGTGAGCGTTAACCCACGGCGGTTTTCAAGACCGCTGCCTTAAACCACTCGGCCACCTCTCCGCGCCTGTGCCGCTTAGTGCGGTCGCGCTTATTTGTGCAAGCCTTGCGACTATAAGGGGTTCATGTCGTGCGGGGGCTGTGGCAAAGTCCGGCGATGCGGGGTTTTTCGGCAGCATTCACCAGGATCACAAGCGTGGCGGCGGCGGTGATCGCGTGCGCTACGCTTGGCGGCCCGGCGGGCGCGCAGGACGAAGCCGGCTTCCAGTCCTTTCTCGGCACGCTCCGGACCCAGGCAGAGGCACGCGGGGTCAGCCGCTCGACGCTTGACGCCGTGATGCCCGGACTGACGCTCAACCAGCGGGTGATCGAGCTTGACCGCGCCCAGCCCGGCGCCGATCCCAATGCGCCAATCCCCGATTTCGCGCCCTATAAGGCGCAGCATGTCGATGCGGCGCGGATCAGCCGGGGGCGTCAGGCCTATCAGGCGCAGCGCTGGCGGCTGCAGAAGATCGAACAGCAGACCGGCGTGCCCGAATCGATCATGGTCGCGATCTGGGGGCATGAGACCAATTACGGCACGGTGATGGGTGGGTTCGACCTGCCGCGCGCACTGGCGACGCTCGCTTATGAGGGCCGTCGGCGCGATCTGTTCACCGACGAGTTCCTGTCCTCGCTGCAGATGATCGATCGCGGCGTACCGATCTCGCGGCTGAAGGGCAGCTGGGCCGGGGCGACCGGGGGGCCGCAATTCCTCCCGTCAATCTATCTGCGCCTCGCCCGCGACGGCGATGGTGATGGCCGCGCCGATATCTGGACGAGCGAGGCGGACACGCTGGCGTCGATCGGCAATTACTTCGCCAATGCCGGCTGGCGGCCGGGCCAGCCCTGGGGCCTGGCAGTGAGCGTGCCGTCGGGCCTCGACCGCAGCCAGATCCCCAACCGCACGATCGCCACGCGCTGCGCCAAGGTGTTCGCGCGGCACAGCGGCTGGAAGACCATGGCCGAATGGCGTGCGCTGGGGCTGGCGCCGATCTCGCGCGGCTGGCCGGGCAACAATGTGATGGCGACGCTGCTCGAGCCGGATGGTCCCGGCAAGACGGCCTATCTGCTGACGAGCAACTACCGGGTGATCCTCGATTATAATTGCTCCAATTTCTATGCGCTCTCCGTGGGATTGCTCGCCGATGCCGTTGAACAATAGCGGGATGCTCGTGCCGGCACTCCTGCTCGCCGGATGCGGCGGGGGCGGCGGTTACGACGAGGCGCCCTTCATCGCGACGCCGCCGGTCGAGGGCCAGCGGACCATCCCCGGGGCGGGACCGATGATCCGCGACTATGATCCGCCGCACACGGTCGTGCCGGCCTCGACGCTCGACCAGCAGCCGCCGCCCGCCGATCTGCCGCAGGGGCCCGGCCCGCGCGGCACATCCGGACAGGAGCGTTACGACACCGTCGGCTATGCCGGTTTTTATGGTGGCGGCGGCAACGGGCAATATTCAGTGGCGACGATCGTCGTTGCCCATCCGTCGCTGCCCATCGGCTCCTATGTCGAGCTGACCGCGCTCGATACGGGGCGGACGATCGTCGCCCTGGTCGCGGCGCAGGGCAGGGGCGACCGGATCGTCGAGCTCTCGCAAGGTGCTGCACAGCTGCTTGGTGTCGGCGAGGGGGGTGCGGTGCGGGTTCGGCTGATCTCACCCTCGGCGCAGGACCAGATGGCGCTACGGTCGGGGCGCTCGGCCGCGCCACGCATCGACGCGCCGCCGACATTGTTGACGGCATTGCGCAGGAAATTGCCCGGTCGGGCGGCTTCGGTGCCGACGCGGCCCGCGCGATCCGTAACGCCACCGCCCGGCGCGCGTTATACGCCGCCGCCCGAAGCCGTTCAGCCGGCGCCAGCCCGTTCCGGCTTCCTCGTCCAGGTCGCGGCCTTTTCGACGCGTGAGCGGGCTCAGGCGGCCGCACGGGCGATCGGCGGGCGGATCGTGGCCGCAGGCGGCATCTTCCGCGTCCAGTTGGGCCCGTTCGCCGATGCCGCGAGCGCCCAGCGCGCGCGTGACGAGGTGGCGCGGCACGGCTATGGCGATGCCCGAATCCTCCACACCGAGTAAACTCCAGCGTACGGAACGTGACATGAAGAAACTGCTCGCCACTGCCACCCTCGCGACCGTGATGGCCTGGCCTGCGACCGCCGCGGCGCCCGATTTCCAGACGCCGGCGCCGATCGCCTATCTGGTCGACATGTCGTCCGGCGCGGTCCTTTATTCGAAGGATCCGGATCGCCGCATGCCGCCGGCCTCGATGGCGAAGATGATGACGGTCTATGTCGCGTTCGGCCTGCTCAAGAGCGGCCAGATCAAGGCCGACCAGCTGTTCGACGTGCGGCCTGAGACCTGGAAGCAATGGCACGGCCCGGCGGCGGGATCGACCATGTTCCTGTCGACCGGAGAGAAGGTCAGCGTCGACAATCTGCTCAAGGGCATCGTCACGCTGTCGGGCAACGATGCCTGCGTGGTGCTGGCCGAGGGCGTTTCGGGCACCGAGCAGGGCTTTACCAGCCTGATGAACCAGCAGGCCGCCAAGCTCGGCCTGACCAACAGCCATTTCGGCACGTCCAACGGTTGGCCGGACAATGGCGTGACCTTCGTGACCGCGCGCGACCTCGCCAACCTCGCCGCCGCGACGATCCGGGACTATCCGGACCTCTACAAGCGCTATTATTCGCTGCCCAGCTTCACCTGGGGCAAGACGCTGGGCGCGGGACAAGACATCACCCAGGCCAACCGCGATCCCTTGCTTGGGCATGTCGCCGGGGCGGACGGGTTGAAGACCGGGCATACCGACGAAGCCGGCTATGGCTTTACGGGCTCGGCGATCCAGAATGGCCGCCGGCTGGTGATGGTGATGGCGGGTCTCGATACCTATAATCACCGCGCCGAGGAATCGATCAAGTTCATGGATTGGGGCTTCCGCGCCTGGCAGGCCAAGCCGATCGTGGCGAAGGGCCGCAGGGTCGAGACTGCCGAAGTCCAGCTGGGCGACGCCAGCACGGTCGGGCTGATCGCGCCCGACAATCTCACCGCGACGCTGCCGGCGGGCGCTGCGCCCGATCTTCAGCTGCGCGTCGTCTATGACGGCCCGATCAAGGCACCGATCAAGGCGGGCCAGCATATCGCCGACCTGGTGGTGATGTCGCCCGACATGCAGCCGCAGCGCCTGCCGCTGGTCGCGGACAAGGATGTCGGCGAAGCAGGCTTTTTCGGGCGCGTCTGGGCCGGCCTCAAGGGGCTGTTCGGCGGGTGACGGGCCGCTTCATCTCGCTCGAGGGCGGGGAGGGGGCCGGCAAATCGACTCAGGCGAAGCGGCTGGCCGAAGCGCTTGGTGCGCGCGGCATCGCGACTTTGGTGACGCGCGAGCCCGGCGGCAGCGAAGGTGCCGAGGCGATCCGCGGGCTGCTGATGCAGGGCGCGGTGGCGCGCTGGAGCCCACATAGCGAGGCGCTGCTGTTTGCGGCGGCCCGTGCCGACCATGTCGAGAAACTGATCCGGCCCGCGCTCGGCGCGGGGACCTGGGTGATCTGCGACCGGTTCATCGACAGCTCGCGCGCCTATCAGGGCGTGGCGGGTGGAATCGACGATGCAGCGGTTCTGGCGCTCCATGCGTTCGGATCGCGCGGGATGCTGCCTGACCGGACTTTCGTGCTCGAGGTGGCGCCCGAGCAGGGTCGCGCCAGGGCCGAGGTGCGTGACGGGGCTGAGGCTGATCGCTTCGCGGCGCGGGGCAATGCCTTTCATGCCGACGTCGCCGCCGCTTTTCGGCGCTTTGCCGCGCATGAGCCCGAGCGGGTGCGGCTGATCGACGCTTCGGGCACGCCGGAGACGGTGACCGGGGCGCTGCTCGCCAATCTGGCCGATCTTCTCGCATGAGCCTGCCGGTCGGCAACCAGCCGGCGCATGCCGCCTTCGCCGCGGCAATGGAGAGCGGCGCGCTGCATCATGCCTGGCTGTTCGCCGGGCCCGAGGGCGTCGGCAAGGCGAGCTTCGCACGGGCCGCGGCCTTGCGGCTGCTGGCCGAAGGCGCGTCGCCGGGCACCTTGCCGCCGGGCTTCGACGTACCCGAGGGCGACCGGACGCGGTCGCTGATCGCCGCCGGATCGCATCCGGATTACCGCGAGCTGGTCCGCCAGCCCAAGGATGCCGACAAGCCGGGCCAGGATCTCGCGCGCAGCATCCCGATCGCGCAGGTCCGGGCGCTGCAGCCGATGTTCGCGACGACGCCCTCCATGTCGTCGCGCCGCGTCGTGCTGATCGATGCGATCGACGACCTGGAACGCGGCGGGGCCAACGCGCTGCTCAAGAACCTGGAAGAACCGCCAGCCGGCACGATCTTCCTGCTGATCAGCCACGCGCCGGGCCGGCTGTTGCCGACGATCCGATCGCGCTGCCGGCTGCTGCGCTTCGAGCCGCTCGACGATATCGCGATGACGCGGGTGTTGCGCGAGGCGCTGCCCCAGTGCGACGATGCGGAGATCGCGGCGCTGACCAAGGCCGGGCAGGGCGCGCCGGGCAGGGCGCTCGGCTTTGCCGGGCTGGAGCTGGCCAAGCTCGACGAGGCGATGGCGGCGATCGCGCGCGACGGCGATCCGGGCAATGCGCGGCGCGCAAGGCTCGCCAAGCTGCTGGCGCCCAAGGCGGCACAGCCGCGCTACGAGGCGTTTCTCGACCGCGCGCCGGCCTTCATCGCCTCGGCCGCGCCGGCGCGTAGCGGGCAGGGGTTGCAGGTCGCGCTCGACAGCTATGACGCCGCCCGGGCGCTGGCGGCAAGCGCGCGCGGGCTGTCGCTCGATTCGCAGGCGACCGTCTATGAAATGGCCGGGCTGGTCGCGAAACTGGCGGCGAATTCCGGCGGCTGAGAATTCCCTGTTATTCCCTGTTATCGGCGAAATAACAGGGAATTATTCTTTTTCCTGGGTCGAGTCTCTAATATTATACCTCTATATCAATATGTTAATTTCATCCTCTGTTCCAGGAACAGGGAAAATGCCGAACCCGGAACAGGGAATTCTGGCGCGGAACAGGGAATTGGCCCCTTGCCTCCGATCGTCCCGGGCTTGTCGAAGGGCTGTTTTCTCCTCGTGAAGGTGAAGGACCGGGCTTCGACAAGCTCAGCCCGAACAATGGGGTGCTGCGACACTAAGGCCGGTTCCAGAAGTGTTGAATCAAGCACGCGGTGAAGCGGCGATTTGAACGGCCCGGCTTCAATTGACCGAACCGACGCGCTAGGAGGCCCGGCATGGGCGACCCTTATTACATCACCACCGCGATCAGCTATCCGAACGGACGCCCGCATATCGGCCATGCCTATGAGGCGATCGCGACCGATGCGATCGCGCGCTATCAGCGCCAGGCGGGGCGGGACGTGCGATTCCAGACCGGCACCGACGAGCATGGCCTGAAGATGGTCCAGACGGCACGCGACCGCGGTGTCGAGACGCGCGCGCTGGCCGATGAAATGTCGTCCTATTTCAAGGAAATGGATGACCGCCTGAATATCTCGTACGATCGTTTCATTCGCACCGTCGAGCCGGCCCACCACGAAGCCAGCGCGGCGATCTGGAAGGCGATGGAGGCGTCCGACGACCTGTATATGGACAAATATGAGGGCTGGTACTCGGTCCGCGACGAGGCCTTTTACGACGAGAAAGAGCTCATTGATGGGGAAGGGGGCAAGCTCTCGCCCCAGGGCACCCCGGTGGAATGGACCGTCGAAGAGACCTGGTTCTTCCGCCTGTCGAAATATCAGCAGCCTTTGCTCGAGCTGTACGCGGCCGAGCCGGACTTTATCCGGCCCGAGGCGCGGCGCAACGAGGTGATGCGGTTCGTCGAAGGCGGGCTTTCCGATCTGTCGGTATCGCGGACCAGCTTCGACTGGGGCGTGAAGGTGCCGGGCAGCCCGGGGCATGTGATGTATGTCTGGGTCGATGCGCTGACCAATTACCTGACCGGCGCGGGCTATCCCGACAATGATGCCGATTTCGCGCGCTACTGGCCGGCCGATCTGCACGTGATCGGCAAGGATATCGTGCGTTTTCATGCGGTTTACTGGCCGGCGTTCCTGATGTCGGCGAAGCTGCCGCTGCCGAAACAGGTGTTCGGGCATGGCTTCCTGCTCAATCGCGGGGAGAAGATGTCGAAATCGGTCGGCAACGTCACCGATCCGACGGAGCTGGTCGAGCGGTTCGGCGTCGATGCGCTACGCTATTTCCTGCTGCGCGAAGTGAGCTTCGGCCAGGACGGGAGCTATTCGGAAGAAGCGATCGTCACCCGCTGCAACGCCGATCTGGCGAATAATTTCGGCAATCTGGCGCAACGATGCCTGTCGATCATCGCCAAGAACTGCGGCGGCGTGGTGCCTGAGTCCGGTGAGCGGACCGAAACGGACGATGCGCTGATGGCGAGCATCGACGCGGCCGAGACAGGGCTGCACGGCGCAATGAAGGATCTGGCCATCCACAATGCGCTGGAAGCGGTCTGGGCGGCGGCGCGCGATACGAACCAGTATTTCGCCGACGCGGCGCCCTGGAGCGTGCGCAAGACCGATCCGGCGCGTGCCGACGCGATCCTGCACCTGACGATCGAGGCGATCCGCCGCATCGCGATCATGGCGCGCTGGGCCATTCCGGACGGCGCGGACCGGTTGCTCGACCTGCTGGGCCAGGAATCCGATGCGCGCAATTTCGACGCGCTGGGCAAAGCGGTTGTGGCCGGTACGGTGCTGCCGGCGCCGAGCGGCGTGTTCCCGCGGCTGGAGTTGGCGGAGGCCGAATGATGTTCGCGGACAGCCATTGCCACCTCAATTACAAGGGCCTGGGCGAGCAGCAGCCCGAGATCCTGGCGCGGGCGCGGGCGCGGGGCGTTTCGGCGATGCTCAACATCGCGACGCGCGAGAGCGAATGGGATGCGGTGATCGGCACGGCCGAGCGCGAACCCGATGTATGGGCGACCGTCGGCATTCATCCGCATGAGGCTGACCAGCATCCCGATGTGGGCACCGCAAGGCTGATCGAGCGGGCGGCGCATCCGCGCG
The DNA here is from genome assembly GCF_028293085.1 of Sphingomonas bacterium. Taxonomy (GTDB): domain Bacteria; phylum Pseudomonadota; class Alphaproteobacteria; order Sphingomonadales; family Sphingomonadaceae; genus Sphingomonas. Next base: position 13,328 of record NZ_JAQGLC010000344.1, on the reverse strand, counting down.
TGGTCGGCATCGGCGAAAGCGGGCTCGATTATTATTATGATCACAGCGACCGCGACCGCCAGCGCGCCAGTTTCCGCGCGCATATCGCCGCCGCGCGCGAGACCGGGCTGCCGATCGTGGTCCATATGCGTGACGCCGAGGAGGATGCGGCGGCGATCCTGCGCGAAGAGATGGGGAAGGGCGCCTATCCCGGCGTGATCCATTGCTTCACGGCGAGCGGGGCCTTTGCCGATATCGCGCTGGAGCTGGGCTTTTATATCTCGATTTCGGGCATCGTGACCTTCAAGAACGCGAAGGATCTGCAGGAAACCGCGGCACGGCTGCCGCTCGAGCGGCTGCTGATCGAGACCGACGCGCCGTTCCTGGCGCCGGTGCCGCACCGGGGAAAGACCGGCGAGCCGGCGTTCGTGGCGGATACGGCGGAATTCCTCGCGAAACTGCGCGGCGAGGAGCTTTCGGTGCTGGCCGAGACCACGGCCGCGAATTTCCACGCATTGTTCGCCAAGACCAGAGCGTGAAGGTCCGGATCCTCGGATCGGGCACCTCATCGGGCGTGCCACGGATCGGCAATGACTGGGGCGCCTGCGACCCGGCCGAGCCACGCAACCGGCGAAGCCGCGCGTCGATGCTGGTGGAGACCGCCACCACGCGCGTTCTGATCGATACCAGCCCGGACATGCGCGAGCAGTTGCTGGCGGCGGACGTGGCGACGATCGATGCGGTGATCTGGACGCATGATCACGCCGATCATTGCCACGGCATCGACGATCTGCGGCAGATCTACCATGTGATCGGCCGCCCGATCCGCGGGCTGGCGCGGCCGGCGACACGCGACGCGCTGATCGAGCGTTTCGGCTATGCCTTCAACGGCCGCGACGGCTATCCGCCGACTGTGGCGATGGAGACGCTGCCGGACCGGATCACCATCGGCGATATCGCGATCAGCGTGGTCGACCAGCCGCACGGTAATATCCTGTCCGCCGGCCTGCGGTTCGAAACAGACCGTGGCTCGATCGGATATGCGACTGATTTCAATATTTTAACCGATGATATGCGAAAGCTTTATCAGGACCTGGACGTCTGGATCGTCGATGCGTTGCGCTATCGTCCGCATCCGACGCATCCCGATGTGCCGACGGTGCTCGAATGGATCGAGGAGCTGCGCCCGCGGCGCTCGGCGTTCATCCACATGGACCAGTCGATGGATTATGCGACATTGGTCGCCGCGCTTCCGGCCGGTGTCGAACCCGGTTATGACGGCATGGAGGTGACGCTGTGACCGATCGATCCTTCGACGCATTTTATTATCTACTCTGGCTGATCCTGCCGATCTCGGCGCTGGCGGCGCGCCGGCTGCCGATAAAGGACAGTCTCAAAATGGCGCTGGCCTGGGTGGCGATCTTCGGCATCGCGTTCATTCTGGTCTACACTTGGCAGCAGGCGACCGGCACCGGCGCGGCTTTGGGGGGCCTGTTCGGTGGATAGGGCGGCAAACCCATCTACATTTTACATAATGTATATTATCGAACTGACAGGTGCAGCCGGAGAAGGGCTCCCCCGCTTATGAATGCCCCTCTCGGTGGCCCTTCCACCATTGCCAGTCCTTCCAATATCGAACGCCTCGTGACGATCAAGGAGCGGTTGCGCGATCCGGACCATGGCTGCGACTGGGATGTCGCGCAGAATTTTGCGACGATCGCGCCGTACACGATCGAGGAAGCCTATGAAGTCGCCGACGCGATCGCGCGTGGCGATATGGCCGATCTCAAGGACGAGCTTGGCGACCTGTTGCTCCAGGTCATATTCCACAGCCGCATGGCCGAAGAAGCCGGCCTGTTCGCGCTGCCCGACGTCGTGGCGGCAATCAGCGACAAGATGGAGCGCCGGCACCCGCATGTGTTCGGCGACGGTGAAGGCGGCCATGAGCAGCATTGGGAGCGGCTGAAGGCGGTCGAACGCGAAGCCAGGGGCACCGCGGGCGCGCTGGACGGCGTGGCGATCGGCCTTCCCGCCTTGTTGCGCGCGGAAAAGCTGCAGAAACGCGCGGCGCGCACCGGGTTCGACTGGCCCGACGTCAGCGGGCCGCGGGCCAAGGTGGACGAGGAGATCGCCGAGATCGAGGCAGCCTCACCCGAAGAATGCGAGGAGGAGATTGGCGACCTGTTGTTTGCGGTGGTGAACTGGGCGCGGCATCTCGGTGTCGATGCCGAGGCGGCGCTGCGCGGCGCGAACGCCAAGTTCGAGCGGCGGTTCAAGGCGATGGAGGCCGAGGCGGGCGATGCGTTTGTCGAGTTGGACCTCGACGGCAAGGAAGCGCTTTGGCTGTCAGCCAAGAAGGCGGAGCTTCGATAAGGGGTCGACGCTACTCGCGTTAGCGAACAACCTTACTTTCCGCATTCTGGACAATTAGTCGCGCGAGTACGGCCTGGCCAGCGCCTCGGTGCGAAGGCGAGTAGATCAGTCGTTCCGCTGGTTGAACCGCTCAAAATCGCGCTCGGCCAACCGCACGTCGTAGATCGCCTCGTCGCCCTCGACCTCCTGCGCGATTACCTCGCCATGCGCGTGCAGCCAGGCTGCACCGGCGCCGTCCGACGCGTCGAGCACGATGCGGTAACGGCGATGGCCTTGCGTCAGCAGCGCCGCGACGGTCTCGATGAGAGTTTCGACCCCCTCCCCGGTTATCGCCGAGATCGCGACCACATCCTGGCGACGTGCCGCCTCCCCGATCATCTCTTCGCGCGCATCGCCTTCGAGCAGGTCGAGCTTGTTCCAGGCCTCGATCCGCGGCGTCGTCACGGCCACGCCGATCTCGGTCAGCACCGTCTCGACATCGGCGCGCTGCGCCGCGCTGTCGGGATGCGCGATGTCGCGGACATGGATCAGCAGGTCGGCCGAGATCACCTCTTCAAGCGTCGCCTTGAACGCGGCGACGAGCTGAGTCGGCAATTCGGAGACGAACCCGACCGTGTCCGACAGGATCGCCTTGTCGATGCCGGGCAGCTGGATCTGGCGCAGGGTCGGATCCAGCGTGGCGAAGAGCAGGTTTTCCGCCATGACGTCAGCGCCGGTCAACCGATTGAAAAGCGTTGACTTTCCGGCATTGGTATAGCCGACCAGCGCGATCACCGGCCATGGCGCGCGCTGCCGCCGGTCGCGCTGGAGCCCGCGCGTCCGGGTGACCTGATCGAGCTCGCGCCGCAGCCGGGCCATGCGGTCGCGGATCAGCCGGCGATCGGCCTCGATCTGGGTCTCGCCCGGGCCGCCGAGAAAGCCGAAGCCGCCGCGCTGGCGCTCGAGATGAGTCCAGCTGCGCACCAGCCGGCCGCCCTGATAATCGAGATGGGCAAGCTCGACCTGCAACCGCCCCTCGGCGGTCGCGGCGCGTTCGCCGAAAATCTCGAGGATCAGGCCGGTGCGATCGATCACCTTGGCTTCGAGCGCGGTTTCGAGGTTGCGTTGCTGTACGGGCGTGAGCGCCGCATCGAACACGACGAGGCCCGCCTCCTCCATCCGCACCGTCGCCGCCAGCGCCTCGACCTGGCCGCTGCCGATCAGCGTGGCCGGCTTGGCCTGGCGGACGCGAATCGCGACCTTGTCGGCCACGACCACGCCGATCGCCTCGGCGAGCCCGGCGGTTTCGGCCAGGCGCGCGTCAGCGTCGCGCGACGAGGCGCCATGTTCGGGATAGACGATAATGGCCCGCGCACCCCGGGCGAACTCATCGCGATCGCGTTCGAAACCTGTGGTCAATCGTCTTCCGAACCTGCTGTTTCATCGGCCAGATTGAGCGGATGGGCCGGCTGGATCGTCGACACGGCGTGCTTGTAGACCAATTGCGACATGCCATCGCGCTGGAGCAGCATGCAGAACAGATCGAACGCCGCGATCTGGCCCTGCAGCATCACGCCATTGACCAGGAACATGGTGACATTGTCATCGGACTTGCGCACCGCGTTCAGGAAGATCTCCTGGAGCAAGGGCGCTTTCTTCTGCGCCTCGCCCACCGCATTGACGATCGCGGCGACATCGACCGTGGCCGAGGGCATGATCGTGGAGATGGCGTGCTTGTAGATCAGCTGCGACTGGCCGTCGCGGCGGAGCAGCACCGAGAAATTGTCGAACCAGGTCACGATGCCCTGGAGCTTCACGCCCTTGACGAGAAACATCGTCACCGGCGTTTTGGAGCGACGGAGCGCGTTGAGGAAGAGGTCTTGCAGCGAAGTCTGCTTGTCGGCCATCGGTCGATCCTTTGTTCTTGGCGGGTGATTTCCCGCGGTGCGCCGGTTCCCGGCGTCGGATGCGCGCTTCGCAAGCGCGGTATGCACAATCTAGGGACGAAGGCCGCTTTCGTCCACTGGCTCCGCGCTCAATTCCCGCAATTATGAGAGTCGGGCCTCGCCCCTATTCGTCGCGGGTCTCGGTGATTCCGAGCAGCTTCAATTTGCGGTGGAGCGCGGAGCGCTCCATCCCGATGAAGCTCGCGGTACGCGAGATATTCCCGGAGAAGCGGCGGATCTGGATGCGCAGATATTCGCGCTCGAACGTCTCGCGCGCCTCGCGCAACGGCGATCCCATGATCGCGTTGGCGCTGCCGCCCATCTCGCCCGGATCGCCGAGCACTTCGGCCGGCAGCAGATCCAGATCGATCCGACCGATCCGGTCGCCCGGCGCCATGATCACCGTGCGCTCGACCACGTTGCGCAGCTGGCGGACATTGCCGGGCCATTCATAGCTCTGCAGCGCAACCATCGCATCGGGCGCGATCTCGGGCGTCGGCACACGGCGCTCGGCGGCGTAATGCGCGATGAAATGGCCGACCAGGGCGGGAATGTCCTCGCGACGCTCGGCCAGGCCCGGGATCACGACCGGAACCACGTTCAGCCGGTAATAGAGATCCTCGCGGAAACGCCCCTCGGCGATTTCGTGGGTCAGGTCGCGCGCGGTGGCGGAGACGACGCGGACATCGACCTTCACGACGCGCTGGCCGCCCACCCGGGTGAAGCTCTGATCGGTCAGCACGCGCAGGATCCGCGCCTGGGTCGCGATCGGCATGTCGGCGATCTCGTCGAGGAACAAGGTGCCGCCATGCGCCTGTTCGAGCAGGCCGGACCGGACGAGCTGCCCCCCCTCCTCCACCCCGAACAATTCCTCCTCGACTCGCTCGGGCGTCATCCGCGCCGCGCTGACGATGACGAAGGGCGCGCTGGAGCGCTGGCTCCAGCCGTGGAGCAGGCGTGCCGCGACTTCCTTGCCGACGCCGGCCGCGCCCATCACCAGCACGCGGCTACCGGTCGAGGCGACGCGCTTGAGCGTGGCGCGAACGCCGTTGATGGCAGCCGAGCTGCCGGTCAGATCATTGTTGCTGCCGACCGAGGCGCGCAGCGAGGCGACCTCGCGCCGCAATCGCTCGGTTTCGGTCGCGCGGGCGACCATCAGCAGCAGGCGTTCGGCCTCGAACGGCTTTTCGATGAAATCGGCGGCGCCGCGCCGGATCGCAGCGACGGCGGTATCGAGATTGCCATGGCCCGAGATGACCAGCACCGGGATCGACGGGTCGCGGCGCTTCAGCTCGTCGAGCAGCTCGAGCCCATCGAGGCGCGAGCCCTGGAGCCAGACGTCGAGCAGCACCAGCGAGGGGCGTCGCGCCGAGATCGCCTCGAGCGCCGCGTCGCTGTCGGCGGCGCCGCGCGTCTCATAGCCTTCGTCCTCCAGCACACCCGCGACCAGTTCGCGGATGTCGTGCTCGTCGTCGACGATCAGGATGTCGAGTGCCATGGTCAGTTCCGATTTCGGGTGAGTTCAGGGGTCCGGCGGTCTTCCCCCTCGGTCGAGTCGCGATCGCCGGTGTCGATCGCTGCAAGCGCGGCCGTATCGAAATTCATCTTCACCTTGGTGCCGCCCCCCTCCCGATCGGCAAAGCTGATGGTGCCGCAATGTTCCTCGACGATCTTCTTGACGATCGCGAGGCCGAGCCCGGTGCCGCGGGCGCGTGTGGTCACATAGGGCTCGACCAGGCGGTCGCGCGCCACGGGCAGGCCGACGCCGTCATCGGCGACGCAGAGCGTCACGGTGTCGGCCTGCTCGGCCAGGGTCATGACGATCGTGCCACTGCTGCCCTCGCCGCGCGCGTCGATCGCCTCGACCGCATTCTTGACGATATTGGTCAGCGCCTGGCCGATCTGGCGGCGGTCGCAGACCAGCTCGGGGCCGGGATCGTCATGGACCAGCTCGAACTTGATCAGCGGATGCGCGACCTCGTGAAGGAACAGCGCCTGCCGCGCGATGTCGACCAGCGATTCCTCGCGGAAGATCGGCTTGGGCATGCGCGCGAAGGAGGAGAATTCGTCGACCATGCGCCGAAGGTCCCCCACCTGCCGGACGATCGTCTCGGTCAGCCGGGTGAAGGTGCCGTCGTCATTGGGAAGCTGCTTGGCGTAGCGGCGCTGCAGGCGTTCGGCGGCGAGCTGGATCGGCGTCAGCGGGTTCTTGATCTCGTGCGCGATGCGGCGGGCGACATCGGACCAGGCGGCGCGGCGCTGATCGAGCAACTGGCCGGTGATATCGTCGAACGTCAGGATCGGGCCCTCGTCGGCGGTCGCGATCTTCACGGCGAGCGTCCGCTGATCGCCATCGACCTCGACCTCCACGATCGCCTCGCGCGTGTCGCCGCCGATCAGGGCGCTCAGCTCGGGCGAGATGGCGGCGAGCGGTCGGCCGACGAGGTTTTCGTCGCCGGTGTGCAGCAGCATGGCGGCGGAGCGGTTGATCAGCCGGATCGTGCCGTCGGCGGCGATCGAGATGACGCCGGCGGTGACGCCCGACATCACCGCTTCGATCAGCGCACGGCGGCTTTCGAGCGCGCCGGTCTGCTGCTGCAGCCGGACGGTCATCTGGTTGAACGCCTTGCCGAGCGTGCCGACTTCGTCATCGGCAAGCGGCACCGGAACACGCGCCGTCAGATCGCCCGTCGCGACGCGGTGCGCCGCCGCAACCAGCTCGCCGACGGGGCGGACGAGCCGGTCGGCGACTTCCAGCGCGATCCAGACGGCGATGCCGACGATCAGCAGCGAAACGAGCAACAGCGCCGCGTTGAACTTGAGCTGCAGGGACCGCGATCGGGTCAACAGCGCCTGATAGTCGGCGATGACCGCCTGGGCGCGGTGCATGCGGGCGGTCATTTCCCCCGCCCCGGTCACGCGGGCCGAATAAAGGAAGAAATTCGTGTTCGGAATGGCCGTGATGGAGGTGGTTCGCTCGCTGCTCGTGCTGGTGACGCTCGCCTTGCCCTGTCGAAGCTGGGCGATGGCGGCCGCATCGATCGCGCGGTCGAGATCGCGCTCATAGGGGTTCACGAGCGCCTCGGAATGGATTTCTCCCGCCTTGGAGACGGTGAAGATCACCGATTCGGCCAGGCTGCGCTGATAGACATCCTGCCCGTACAGCGCCTGGAACCGCTGGTCCTCGATCGGCAGATGATATTGGGTGAGCGCCCGCGACAGATCCTGCGCCATGGCGAGGTTCTCTTTGTCGACATAGCTGAGCATCTCGCTGTACGATTCATGCGCCAGCGTCTGGGCATTCTCGACCATGGCCTGGGCGCGGCCCGAATACCAGAATTCGACACCGTACTGGAACAGGAACGACGCGAAGATCACGACCAGCAATGTCGGCACCGCGGCGATGACCGAGAACAAGGCGACAAGGCGCACATGCAGCTGCCCCCGCCCGCCGATCGGCGACCGGGCCGCCCTGATCATCGCGATGCGGCGCCCCAGCAGGACGAGGAGCGCGATCCCCGGAACAAGGTTCGCAACGAGCAGGAACGCGACGAGCGAGGGCGTCAACAGCGTGGTGCTCGACCCACCGCTCGAAATGATGAAATAGCTCGCGGTGGCGATCAGGATCGCGCCGGCCAGCACCAGCAGCTCAACGAACGGGGTTACGCTGAGACGCATCCGCAGCGAACTGGATCTTTGAGCGGGAACCGCTTCGGCACTCATCGTGTCTTCAATACAACATTTTGTTGCAAGGAAAACACACAAAGCGCACCGCTCAACCCGGATCGGCCCCGCCCGACCGTCCCGCCTCGGGATCGATTCCCAGCGTATCGAGTCGCTTGCGCAGGGTGTTGCGGTTGATCCCGAGCGCACGGGCGGCGCGGAGCTGGTTCTGGCCGTGGCGCGCGAGCAGCGCCTCGATCAGTGGGCGTTCGACCTCGCCGATGATCCGGTCGTACAGGGTGCCGTCGTCGAATGCCGCGGGTTCCTCGCGGGCGAGCCGCTCCAGGCGGGCGCGCACTGCCGCCTCGATGCCGGGATCGCCCGATGGGATCGGCACGGCCGAAGCGGCGCCGAGCATCGCGCGGACCTCATCGGCGCCGATGCGCTCGTCGCGGCTGAGCACGGCGATGCGGCGCATGATATTCTCCAGCTCGCGGACATTGCCGGGCCAGTCGTAATTTTCGAGCGCGGTGACGGCCGCGGCGTCGAGCTGCTTGCGCGGCAGCCCCCCTTCCGCGGCGCGATCGAGGAAATGGCGGGCGAGGAGCGCGATATCCTGGCGCCGTGCGCGCAGCGCTGGCAGGCTGACGGGTACGACGTTGAGGCGGTAGAACAGGTCCTCGCGGAATTGCCCCGTCGCGACGAGCTGGGCGAGCTCGCGGTTGGTCGCGGCGACGATGCGGACATTGGCGCGGATCGTGCGCGCGCCGCCGACGGTGGTGAACTCGCCCGATTGCAGGACGCGCAGCAGCCGGGTCTGCGCCTCCATCGGCATGTCGCCGATCTCGTCGAGGAACAGAGTACCACCCTCGGCCTGCTCGAAGCGGCCGGCGGAGCGCGCCTGGGCACCGGTGAAGGCGCCGCGTTCATGGCCGAACAGCTCGGCTTCGATCAGCTCGCGCGGGATCGCGGCCATGTTGAGTGCGACGAAGGGCGAGCGCTTGCGCGGGCCGAGATCGTGGATCGCGCGGGCGACCAGCTCCTTGCCCGTGCCCGATTCGCCCGAGATCAGCACCGTCAGGTCGTTCGAGACGACGCGGGCGATGATCCGGTAGACATCCTGCATCGCCGGCGACCGGCCGATCAGCGGAAGCGCGGGATCGACCTCGTCCGCGCGTTCCTCGGGCGAACCCTGGTTGCGTGCCAGCGCGCCCTGCACGGCGCGAGCGAGCACATCGAGATCGAACGGCTTGGGCAGATAGTCATAGGCGCCGACCTCGGTCGCGCGCACGGCCGTGGTGAGCGTGTTGCGCGCCGAGAAGACGATGACCGGCAGGCCGGGATATTCGGCGGTCAATCGCTCGACGCGATCGAGGCCGTTGCCGTCGGGCAGCACCACATCGGTGATCAGCACATCGGGCAAGCTTGCCGCCAGCTGGACGTCCATCTCGGCCAGCGATGCGGCGGTCGTCACGCGGTGGCCGTCGCGGCGCAACGCCTGGGCGACGACGGTGCGGATCGCCGAATCGTCGTCGACAACGAGGATCGAGCCCTGATTCTTCATGTGGATCCTCTGGGCAACAGGATACGGAACACCGACTGGGGCGGCGATCCCTCACGGGCATATTGCACGATTCCCCCCATATCGCGCACCAGCTTGTCGACCAGCGCGAGGCCCAGCCCCTGCCCCTCGGGCTTGCCCGAGACGAAGGGATCGAACAGATGCTCGGCGATGTCTTCAGGTGCGCCGGGTCCGTTGTCGATGATGCAGATTTCGATCGGCAAGGGCTGGCGCGGACGGCCCGGCGCCGGGCTGACCGCCATGCCGTGACGATAGGCGGTGGCGAGCGTGATCCGCGCATCGGCCTGTTCGATCATCGCCTCGGTCGCGTTCTTGATCAGGTTGAGTACGACCTGAAGCATGGCATCGCGATCGGTCATCACCGGCGGCAAGGAGGGATCGAAGCGCTCCTCGATCGTCACGTGCCGGGCGAAGCCTGCCAGCGCGACGCGTCGGGCGTGATCGAGCAGCGGGTAGATGTTCTCGGGATTGAGGCTCAACGGGCGGGTGTCGGTGAAATCCTGCATCCGATCGATGAGTGCGGCGATGCGGTCGACCTCGGTGGTGATGAGGGTGGTCAGCTCGTCATTGCCGTCATCGTCGCCCGCGAGGAGCTGCGCCGCGCCGCGAATCCCCGAGAGCGGATTCTTGATTTCGTGCGCGAGCATCGCCGCCGCGCCGATCGCGGCGCGCGCGGCTGAGGCGCGATCGACCGAATGGCCCATCCGGCGCGACGTCGCGCCGGTATGCAGCGTGACCGACCGCCACCCGTCGTGATCGGGTACTCGCGCCTCGATATAATCGACCATCACCCGCCCGCCCCGGACGATCTCGATCTCGGCATCGAAGGCCGAAAAACCCTGATTGTCGCGCCGGCTCGGCTCTCCGGGCGGCTGAAGCACGCTTTCGAGCGGCTGGCCGACCATCGCGCGCTCGGACAGGTTGAGCAGCGCCTCGCATTCGGCATTGGCGGAGGCGATCCTCCCCTCGGGGTCGATCAGCATCACCGCGACCGGCAGCGCGGCAAAGAGCGCGGCGAAGCTCGGCCCCGCCTTCTCGGCCATGATCTCAGGCCGCCGCGCGGCTGCGCCAGGGCGCGTAAAATTCGGCAAGCATCGCCTGGACGACCTTGGGATCGGGAATCTGGTTCACGCGATTGCGGAACTCGGCCGAGCCGTGCAGCCCCTTGGTGTACCAGCCGATATGCTTGCGCGCCATGTTGACGCCGACTTCGCTGCCGTAATGCGAGAGCATCGCGTCGTAATGCTCTGCGATCACGTCATATTGTTCTTCGATCGACGGATCGGCGACACGCCGGCCGCTGGCGAACCATTCCATCACCTGGGCGAGGAACCACGGACGGCCATAGGCGCCACGCCCGATCATCACGCCGTCTGCCCCGGACTGCTCGAGCGCGGCCTCGGCATCCTCGATGGTGCAGATGTCGCCATTCGCGATCACCGGGATCGACACCGCATCCTTGACGCGACGGATGAAGGCCCAGTCGGCACTGTCGCGGTACATCTGGTTGCGCGTGCGGCCATGGACGGTGACCAGCTTGGCGCCGAGATCCTGGGCGATCTTCGCCAGCTCCGGCGCGTTGAGGCTGTTATGGTCCCAGCCCATCCGCATCTTGAGCGTCACCGGAACGCTGACCGCCTCGACCGTCGCCTTGATGATCGCGCCGGCATTGTCGAGATCGCGCATCAGCGCGGAGCCCGCGTCGCCATTGGTCACCTTGCGGACGGGGCAGCCCATATTGATGTCGATGATCGCGGCGCCGCGATCCTCGCTCAGCTTGGCCGCTTCCCCCATCTCATGGGGCGTGCAGCCGACGAGCTGCATCGACACCGGCTCCTCGACCGGATGCCAGGCGGCCTTTTGCAGCGACTGGCGCGTCTCGCGAATCGCCGCCTGGCTCGCGACCATCTCCGTGACGTTGAGCCCCGAACCATAGCGGCGCACCAGCGTGCGGAACGGCATGTCGGTGACGCCCGTCATCGGCGCGAGAATCACGGGGCGCTCGATCCGGACGGAGCCGATCTGGATGGGGGCGAGTGTCTGGGTCATGTGCCTGAAAAACGGGCAGCCTATAAGGGAGGATCGGGTAAGCGGCAAGGATCGGCATGTGCCCGGGCCGCATATGTGCAGCTCACCCGCTCAAATGAGTGCTGGCAATCGCCGATCATGCCGCCACTATGCGGGCAAAACGGGGGAAAATGACATGGCGACCCAGCGGCTGAAGTCCATCGTCATGGCCATCATGGTGCTCGGTCTGCTCTTCCCCCGGCTCGCGGCAGCGCAGGCGGCATGGCCGGCATATTCGAACGAGGCGTTCGGATATCGCATTTCCTATCCGCCGGATTGGGAGTTCAAGCCGCCGAACGACAAGGATGTCTTCTTCGTGACGAGCCGGCTGGATGGCGGTGGTGACCGGTTCCGGGAGAATATCAACTGCAAGCCTTTGAGATTGCAAATCAAAGGCTTCAACATCAGGAGCGCGGAAGCGCAAATCATCGCCGGCGTGGCGACCATGCCCGATTTCAAGCTTATCTCGACAGCCTATGTCCGTTGGAACGGGGTCGAAGCGCTCAGGCTGGAATATACATTGTCCAACACCACGAATGGCGAGAAGTACGACATCCATATCCAGCAGCAGATGTCGGTGATCGGTGACGTTCTGTATGCGATCACGTTCACGTCCGAGGAAGGCAGCTATGCCAGGTATCTTCCGATGGCGACGCGGATCGTGAACTCGATGAAGGTGAATTGACCACCGGGTCGCAGCGATGGCGCTTGAAGCGGTAGGCCGCACTGATCGGGACGAGCCATGCCCCGGCTTGCGCTCACCACGATTTGCACTAGGCGCGGGGCGATGAAGGCCACTGATCGCACCGCCGCGTTAATCGTTGCCGCCGGGCAAGGCCTGCGCAGCGGCAGCGCGGCGCCCAAGCAATTCGCGATGCTCGCCGGCAAGCCCGTTGTTGCCCACAGTTATGCGGCCCTTGCGGGGCATCCCGGCATCGGGCGTGTGATCGTGGCGGTCGGCGCCGGGCAGGAGGCAGCGCTCGAATCCGCGCTGGGCCCGGTTGACCATGTGACCGGCGGGGCGACGCGGCGATTGTCGGTGCTTGCCGGCCTCGAGGCGCTGGCCCGCAACCCGCCCGATCATGTGCTGATCCACGATGCGGCCCGGCCCTTTCTGAGTGCCCGTGTCATCGATCGGTTGACGGCCGCGCTCGATTTGCATGACGGCGCGGTGCCAGCGCTACCCGTGGCCGACACGCTGGCCCGAGGCGGCGCGACGCTTGAAGAAGCGGTGCCGCGCAATGATCTTTACCGCATTCAGACGCCGCAGGCGTTCCGCTTTGGCGCCGTGCTGTCGGCACACCGGAATTGGTCGGGAGATGAGCCGACCGACGACGCACAAATGGTTCGAAAGTCAGGCGGCAGCGTCGCGCTCGTCGAAGGGGACGCCATGCTCGAAAAAATCACGCACCCGGCCGACTTTGCCGCCGCCGAAGCGCGCCATGCCGCGGGGATGCGCGTGCGCAGCGCCACGGGCTTCGACGTTCACCGCCTCGTCGAAGGCGAGCAGCTGTGGCTCGGCGGTGTGCTGATCCCGCACGACAAGGGGCTCTCCGGTCATAGCGACGCCGATGTCGCGTTGCATGCGATCACCGATGCCCTGCTCGGCACCATCGCAGAGGGCGATATCGGAACGCACTTTCCGCCGAGCGATCCGCAATGGCGCGGGGCGGATTCGGCGCGGTTCCTGGAGCATGCCGCCGCGCTGGTCGCCGCGCGCGGCGGCATCGTGGATTTCG
>NZ_JAQGLC010000337.1 GCF_028293085.1 Sphingomonas bacterium | reverse complement strand
GCCGCGCGCGTCGCGGGCCGGTCGAGCGGCACCATGCCGCGCGAAACATTGGCGGCATGGCTCGCGCCGACGGTGTAGTGCGAGGCAAGCCAGCCGGCGGACGGGCCGTGGCATGCCTCGCAGCCGACGCCGTCGCCGGGCAGGAAGCGCCGGCCGGTGGCGCCGCTGACCGGCGTGGTGTGGCAGCCGAGACAGGCAGGTGCTGCCGTCGGGTCGCCAAGGCCCAGTGTCGCGGTGATCTGGCGGGCGCGGGGGTAGGAGAGGACGGTGAAGGCGCGGCTATGCGCGCCGCCGGGCGTGGAGGGCTCCTGCCAGCGCATCAGCTCGTCCTGGCGCACCACGACGCCATCGGCCTCCATGCGGCCGTGGCAGGTCGTTCCGGCGCAGCTGGCTACGCCTTCGAGGCCGCTGGTCTCGCGCGCCGTCTGGCCCGCGAGCGAAACCGATGGGGCAGCGATCAGCGCGAAGCCAAGCGCAACCGCAGCGGCGACGCCCGTCACGAGCGCGCCGATCCGCAATCCGACGATATGGCCCCCAATCGCCATGCAGCGCTCAGTCCCCTTGGCCACCTGCGCTGTGCGCTTCGGCGGCATCTCTCGAAACGCTCGCAACCCGATAACCCATCTGCCCGAAACGGCCTTGGCCGAACAGGGGCAAATCTGTCTGCCAGCGGGACAGGGCCACGGTTTAGCGCCGGCGGATTACCAGATTCCGAATTTCGGTCATGTCCTCCATCGCGAAACGGATGCCTTCGCGGCCCAGGCCGGAGTCCTTGACGCCACCATAGGGCATGTTGTCGACGCGGTAGCTCGGTACGTCGTTGATCACCACGCCGCCGACCTCGAGCCTGTCCCAGGCATCGAACATCTTGAACAGGTCGCGGGTGAAGATGCCCGCCTGAAGCCCGAACTTGCTGTCATTCACTTCGGCAAGAGCGGCATCGAAGCTACTGAACTTGCTGAGCAAGGCGACCGGACCGAACGCTTCCTCGCGATAGACGGCGGAAGCGCGGTCGACCTTCTCCAGCAAGGTCGCTTCCAGCATCGCGCCCTCGCGCTTGCCGCCGCAGAGCAGGGTCGCGCCGCCCGAAGCGGCCTGCTGGATCCATCCGTCGAGCCGCCGTGCCTCGCCTTCGGAGATCATCGGGCCGATAAAGGTGGCGCGGTCCTTGGGGTCGCCCGCGACCAGGGTCTTCGTCTTTGCGACGAGCATATCCCGGAACCGGTCATAGACCGCCTCATGGATGATGATCCGCTGCACCCCGATGCAGCTCTGCCCGGATTGGTAGAAGGCGCCGAAAATGACCCGCTCGAGCGCATCGTCGAGATCGGCGTCATGGTCGATAATCACCGCGGCATTGCCGCCGAGCTCGAGCACCACCTTCTTCTTGCCCGCCTTGGCCTTCAGCTCCCAGCCGACGCCGGGCGATCCGGTGAAGCTGAGCAGCTTGAGCCGATCGTCCTCGGTGAACAGGTCGGCGCCTTCGCGGTGCGCGGGCAGGATCGAAAAGGCGCCCTCGGGCAAATCTGTCTCGGCCAGCACCTCGCCGATGATGATCGCGCCGAGCGGGGTGCGGCTCGCCGGCTTCATCACGAACGGGCAGCCCACCGCCAAAGCAGGGGCGATCTTGTGGGCGGCGAGGTTGAGCGGGAAGTTGAACGGCGAGATGAACGAGCAGGGGCCGATCGGCACGCGTTTCCAGATCCCCTGATAGCCCTTTGCCCGCGGGGAGATGTCGAGCGGCTGGACCTCGCCGGTCATCCGCACCGATTCCTCGGCGGCGATGCGGAAGGTGTCGATCAGCCGCCCCACCTCGCCCTCGCTGTCCTTGATCGGCTTGCCCGCCTCGACGCACAGCGCATAGGCCAGCTCGTCATAACGCTGCTTGAAGCGGTCCACGCAATGCTGGAGCACCGCCTGGCGCTCATAGGACGCCATCCGCGCCATCGACTCGGCGGCGCGGACGGCGCCGGCGATCCCCTCGTTGATTGTGGCGGCGTCGGCTTGGGCGACACGGAACGCGACCTCGCCCGTGAACTTGTCGGTCACTTCCAGGTCGGTATTAGGTTGTGCTGCCTTGTTGTTGAGATAGAGCGGATAAATCGATTTGAGCGTCGTCATCACTGGCTCCTGAATATCGTGACCGCCGCTGGGAGATATGGGACATACCGGTGTCCCATATCTCCCCGAAAGCGTCAGCCGCGTCCTTGATTCAATTTCCGTTTCTCCGGTGTCATCACTGCATCATGGCTATGTTTGCGGCGACCGCGATCCGGGATGATGAAATGCGGTGGGGCCCGCGCGCTATCGTCGGCACCGTGCCTGAACGCGGCGCCGGCGAAAGTTCGGGAGGTGCGATCACGGACTCCCTGACCAGCAATTCCCTGTTCCCGGATCCGCATTTCCCTGTTCCCGCCAACCTATTTCCCTGTTCCGGGGGACAATTTTCCCTGTTCTTCGATAACAGGGAATTGGCAGGTAATATCCTGATATATAAGGCGAAAAACGCGGCAAATACCCGCAGATCGGGCCAAAAAGATAAAAAATTCCCTGTTATTTCGTCGGAACAGGGAAAATCCGCCGTCATCGAGGCCGCCCTAGATCGAAACCTTGGCGCTGAGTTCCTTGATCTCGCGGTTCAGTATCCGGTCGTTGTCGGCATAATCGACCGGGCAGTCGATCAGGTGGACGCCGGGCGTATCGAGCGTGTGCCGAAGCAGTTCGGGCAGATGCGCCGCGCTTTCGACCCGGTGGCCGAACGCGCCATAGGCTTCGGCATATTTGACGAAATCGGGATTGCCATAGGTCAGCCCGAAATCGGCAAAGCCCATATTGGCCTGCTTCCAGCGGATCATGCCGTAGCTGCCGTCGTTGAGGATCAGCACGGTGAAGTTCAGCTTCAGCCGGACCGCGGTCTCCATCTCCTGGCTGTTCATCATGAAGCCGCCGTCGCCGCAGATCGCCATCACCTTGCGCCCGGGATAGACCATCGCCGACGCCATGGCGGACGGCAGGCCCGCGCCCATCGTCGCCAGCGCATTGTCGAGCAGCACGGTATTCTGTTGGCGCGCCGGGTAATTGCGCGCGAACCAGATCTTGTAGACGCCATTGTCGAGCGCGATGATCCCGTTGCTCGGCATGGCCGCGCGAATCTCGCGCACCAGGTTCGCCGGGAAGATAGGGAAGCGCTGGTCGCCGTCGAGCGAGGCGGTATGCGCCACCTCCGCCTTGCGCGCGGCGTGCATCGTGTCGAACGACCAGCCGGCGGACGGGACGATGTCCTCCTTCATCTGCCAGATCGCGTTGGCGATATCCCCGATCACCTCGATCTGCGGGAAATAGACCGGGTCGACCTCGGCCGATCGGCTCGAGACATGGATCACCTCGGCGCCGCCCGACTTCATGAAGAAGGGCGGCTTCTCGATGACGTCATGCCCGATATTGACGATCAGGTCGGCGGACTCGATCGCGCGGTGGACGAAATCGCCCGCCGACAGCGCCGCACAGCCGAGGAACTTCGGGTGCAGCTCGTCGATCACGCCCTTGCCGAGCTGGGTGGTGACGAAGGGAATGCCGGTCTTTTCAACGAACTGCAGCAGCATCCTGCCGGTGAGTTTGCGGTTGGCGCCCGCACCGATTACCAGCACCGGCGACTGCGCATCCTCCAGGCGCTTGACCGCGGCGCGCACCGCCTTGGGTTCGGCCGAGGGACGACGGCACAGGCTGGCCTTGATCGGCAGGCTGTCGGTCTGCTCGTCGGCGACGTCCTCGGGGAATTCGAGATGAGTCGCGCCGGGCTTCTCCTCCTCCGCAAGGCGGAAGCTCTCGCGCACGCGGCTCGGGATATTGTCCGCGCTGGCGAGCTGATGGGTATATTTGGTGATCGGCCCCATCATCGCGACGACGTCGAGGATCTGGAAGCGGCCCTGCTTGGATTTCTTGATCGGTTTCTGGCCCGTCACCATCAGGATCGGCATGCCGCCGAGCGTCGCATAGGCCGCCGCGGTGACGAGGTTGGTCGCGCCCGGGCCCAGGGTCGCCAGGCACACCCCCGTCTTGCCGGTGTGGCGGCCATAGGTCGCGGCCATGAAGCCCGCGCCCTGTTCGTGCCGCGTCAGGATCAGCTTGATCGGAGAACGCGACAGGCTGTCGAGGAAATCGAGATTCTCCTCGCCGGGCACGCCGAACACATATTCGACGCCTTCCTGTTCGAGGCATTTGATGAAGACGTCCGAGGCTTTCATCGATCGTTCCCCCTTTGGCGCGTAAATCACCGAAACAAAACGACCTGTCGTGAGCCGACTCTGCTGGACGACTTGGCTCTGCGAAATAGTGTATTCCGGGATCAATAGAAAGCCGCGACTCGAAGCGGCAGGTCGCATCAACCTGGGCTCGATCGGCCAACAAGGGGAGGACCGGAATGGCAATGACCGACCATGTCGACCTGTCGACATTCATGGAGGGCGTGAAGAAACGCAACCCGGGGCAGCTTGAATTTATTCAGGCAGTTCAGGAAGTAGCGCAGGATATCTACGAGTTTATTGCCGACAAGGAAGCCTATCACCACTATCAGATCCTGCGCCGCATCGCGGAGCCCGACCGGATCATCTCGTTCCGCGTCTGCTGGGAGGATGACGACAATAATATCCGGGTCCAGCGCGGCTGGCGCGTGCAGAACAACAATTCGATCGGGCCGTACAAGGGCGGCATCCGCTTTCATCCCTCGGTCACCGAGAGCGTGCTCAAGTTCCTGGCCTTCGAGCAGACCTTCAAGAACGCGCTGACCGGCCTGCCCATGGGCGGCGGCAAGGGCGGATCGAACTTCAACCCCAAGGGCAAGAGCGATCACGAGGTGATGCGCTTCTGCCAAAGCTTCATGACCGAGCTTTACCGCCATGTCGGCGCGGATGTGGATGTGCCGGCGGGCGATATCGGCGTGGGCGGGCGCGAGATCGGCTACATGTTCGGCCAGTACAAGCGCATCACCAATCAGTTCACCGGCGTGCTGACCGGCAAGGGCCTGGAATATGGCGGCTCTCTGATCCGCACCGAGGCAACGGGCTATGGCGCGGTCTATTTCCTCCAGAACATGCTCAAGACCCGCGGCACCGATCTCGAGGGCAAGACGGCGGTGATCTCCGGCTCGGGCAATGTCGCGACCCATGCGGCGGAGAAAGTCACCCAGCTCGGCGGCAAGGTGCTGACCTTGTCGGACAGCGAGGGCTTCGTCCACGATCCCGACGGGATCGACCAGGAGAAGATCGACTGGGTCAAGGCGCACAAGACCAAGCGGCGCGGTCGCATCTCGGACTATGTGAAGGAGTATAAGGGCGCGACCTTCAATGCCGGCATGACGCCATGGGGCGTGCCGTGCGACGTGGCACTCCCGTGCGCGACGCAGAACGAACTGCTCGGCATGGATGCGCGCGCGCTTGTGGCGGGCGGCTGCATCGCGGTGGCCGAGGGTGCGAACATGCCGACCAATCTGGAAGGGGTGCACGTCTTCAAGGAGGCGAGGATCCTGTTTGCGCCCGGCAAGGCAGCCAATGCCGGCGGCGTCGCCGTCTCGGGGCTCGAGATGAGCCAGAACAGCGAGCGCCGCGCCTGGAAGGAAGCGGAGCTGCAACAGCTGCTGCTCGACATCATGGAGGGCATCCATGATCGCTGCGTCGCCTATGGCCGGGCGGATGACGGCTATATCGACTTTGTGAAGGGCGCGAACATCGCAGGCTTCAAGAAGGTCGCCGATGCGATGCTGGCGTTCGGCGTGGTCTAGGATGGCGGCGGGGCGATCATGTCGGATCGCCCCGCGCCGGATCAGGGATTGACTGGATCCTGCTGCCCGTCGCCTCGGTCGCCCCTTTCGAAGAACAGGTCGACGATCGGGTTGGAGACCAGCGGGCTCTCGCCCTGGGACGACGCGCCGCGCGCGTTGCGCAGCAGGTCGGCAAGCGCGGCCGATCCGCTTTCCGAAAGCACGAACGGTCCGATCGCCGCCTGGCCCGGGCCCGGCACGAACAGCGCATTGCCCGATCCGGCCACCGATATGGTGGCATCGCCGACCGTCACGTCGATCGCGCCCGCCTGCTCGCCGCCCTGCGCGCCGGCACCCGGGCCGCGCAGGAAGATCAGCGACGCGGTTTCCGGATCGGCGGTGAAGCCTGCCGGCACGCCGGCCTCGGCGCTGGCGATGCGGATCGCGTCGGGGCCAATGGCACCCTCCACGATCGTGCCGCGAATGCCGATCGAGGCGATCGGCGTGCGGATCGCCGACTGGCCCGGATTGGCGTGGAGCGGCTTGCCCGACATGAAGCGGAACGCGCCCTTGGCCACTGACAGGCCGACCGCGCTGGCCTTGCGGTTGGGATCGTAGACGAACCGGTCGACCTTGATGCGGGCATTGCCGCCGACGGTGAAGCTCGTCCGGTCGAGCAGGAGTATCTGCAGCACGCTGGCCTTGCCCGTCTGGATGTCGTTGCCGAGCGAGACGCGTTCCTTGACGATCGCCTTGTGCACCGCCGGATTGGCCTGGGTGGTCATGCGCACGTCGTTGACCACGGCAGCGTTGACGCCGACGGTCTGCGCTGATGCCTGGACCGATCCGAACGCGATCAGGGCGCCGAGCGGTGCGATATTATAGAGAAATCTGGTCATCTGTCCGCTCCTCAACCGCCGAAAGTGTAGACGAGGCGAAGCTCGCCACCGACATTGTCATAGTCGAACAACAGGCTCGACCGGTTATAGTCGCGCCGCGTGTAGCTGACCGCCGCCTCGATATCGAAGCCGCTGTCACCGATCGGCACGCCGATCGCGGCGCGGCCGAAATAGCGCGTCTCGATCTGGTGACGGCCGAGGAAATCGGCGCGGTAGGCGAAATGCCTGATCGTTGCCGACAAGGCGGTATAGACGCCGCCGGTGCCGATCGGCAGTTTCGCCGCGGCAAAGACCCTGCCGCCGGTATAGCCGAGATAGCGCGTGTCGGCCGTCTTGTGCTCGAACGCCGCGCCGATCGCATAGCTCTTGTCCACCGCCGGTCTGCCCTGAAGGTCGAGCGCCAGATCATAGCGCGTGCCGTTGCGCGAAAAGAATGGGAAGGTATTGGCATAACGCTGGCGCACCACCTCGCCGCGCAGCGCGACGCGGCTATCCGCACCGGGCAGGGCGATCTCCGCTTGCCCGCCGACTTCGCCGAAGAAGTCGGCCCCGCCGATCCGCGCATAGCGCCCGACGACGCCGATCGACAGGTCGAGGTCGCCCGCCCGCTGGCCATAGCCGAGGCGCGCCGAGCCGATCTGATAGTCCAGGCTCGGTCCGGAAATGCTGTCCTTGGTCTGCGCGGCGACTCCGCCATAGACATAGCCCGTGCCGGTCGGCGTTCGTCCGTCGAGCGCGATCGAGCCGATAAAGGCGAAGCCGTCGTCGCGGATCGCGGGAAGGCCGAAGTCGAACTGGGTCGACAGGGCGCCAAAACTGTCGCTGTCATAGCCGATGCCGGCCGCGATCTGGCCGGTGAGGTACTTGTCCGCTTGCGCGCCAGCGGCGGGCAATGCGATCGCGCCGCAGGCCTGCCGGGCTTCGCTCCAGCCGCTGTCCGCCACCTTCAGGCCGCCGAGCTTCGCGATCTCGACATTCGCCCGCTCGTGATCGTCGAGCCGGCACAGGATCGTTATATAGTAGACCCTGGCTGCAACAGCGCTTTGGGCCGATCGGTTCAGCAGGCTGCGCTCCAGCGTCGCTGCCGCGCCGGTAAGGTCTCCCTCGCCCGCCTGGCTTCGCGCGAGTGCGATGGCGCCGTCGACCGACGACGAAGCGTCGATCATCGCGTCGATATCTGCGCCCGGCGCTTCCTGTGCGAGGGCGGGCGATCCGATCGTGGCGGCAAGCGCGCCCGACACGGCGATAGCCCACCTTCTCAGAGCAATGTCTGCGAACATGTGTTTCCCCCTTTTACGTCCGAAAACGGCCCGCCTGGAACGATTGGCAGCATGCCATCGGTGGGGACCGCTGCGAGGGGCGCGTTAGCTCTCCTCGCTGGATGACCTGCTCCTAGCATCGCCAAGGGCGGTTAAGAACCGACAAATGATGTTAGGAATGCGCGTCGCGGCGCTCGAAGCTCGGCTTCGACCCGATCGGGATCAAGGAAGTGGAGGCCCGACCGGGAATCGAACCCGGGTGCAAGGATTTGCAGTCCTCTGCGTAACCACTCCGCCATCGGGCCAGAGGCGGGCGCAGATGCGAGGTTTCGGCGCTGTTGTCAAACGCCGGTTGCGGCGATTCCGACGGTCGACGGCGGGTGGCCCTCAGCGTTCGTTTTTTTCGGGCGGGACCAGCGTCGCGACGCCGGCACTGGTAAGTTCGAAGCTGAAATCGTCCCTGATCATCCTGCGCCCGCAACCGCGACACACGCTTTCGCGCCGACCGTTGACGATCCGCGATCGACTGGACGATCGCACGTGACGGCCGATCGCACATCGAAACAGCTGCTTGACGTTCATCTGGAGTCTCCCGACCTAACCTGCGACCCCGGTTGTTTTTGCTGCGTAGCACAATAATCATGACAGGGGACTGACAGAAGCGTGAATTCGTCGCGCGAATATGTGGATTCGACCGGATCGGCTGGATCGAGCCCTACGATAATAATGCCGCCGGCTCGCTTGGCGCGGGAGCAAGCGCACGATACAAGCCGCGCTGAGACAACTTAGTGTATTGCATGACTAAAACAGTTATGCGACAGGGTGACGCAATGGAACTGACGGTTATCGATTCCGCTCGCTTCGAGGCGATGCGCCACGCAATGGTGGCCAGCCAGCTGCGCACCAACGCGGTCAGCGACCCGCGCGTGGTCGCGGCGATGGCGCGCGTGCCGCGCGAGGCGTTCCTGCCCGCCGATGTCCGCGCAGTCGCCTATCGCGACACGGCGGTGCCGCTTGGACGCGGCCGATTCCTGAACGTGCCGATCGCGACCGGTCGCCTGCTGACCGAGGCCTGGCTGCAGCCGACCGACCGCGTGCTGCTGATCGGCGCCGCGGGCGGTTACACTGCGGCGGTGCTGGCCGAGATGGTCGCGCACGTCGTCGCGGTGGAAAGCGATCCGGCGCTCGCCGCGCAAGCGCGCGAGGCGCTTGGCGGCTACGCCAATGTCACCCTGGTCGAAGGGCCGCTCGAGGCAGGGCATGATGCGGGCGCACCCTATGACGTGTTGGTGATCGACGGCGCGGTCGAGCATGTGCCCGAGGCGCTGGTCGCGCAGGTCGTCGCCGGTGGCCGCGCCGTGGCGGGAATCGCCGACCGCGGGATCACCCGGCTCACCGCCGGCCGGAAGACCGGCGGCGGTTTCGGGCTGCTCGATTTCGCCGATGTGGATTGCGTTTCGCTGCCGGGGTTCGCCCGGCCCAAGACATTCACCTTCTGAAAGATGCCGCGACCTATGCGACGGACCCATTTGCTTGCCGGTGTTGCGGTGATGCTGACAACGACGGCCCCGGCCGCGGCGGAAACGCTGCGTGGCGCGCTGGTGAAGGCTTATAACACCAACCCGACGCTCGCCGCCGAGCGCGCCAATGTTCGCGCGATCGACGAGAATGTGCCGATCGCGCGGTCGCAGGGCCTGCCTGGCGTCAACCTGACCAGCGGCTATACCGAGAATGTGCTCGATTCGGCGCCGAGCATCACCTCGCCCGACCGCCAGCTCACCGCGGCGACGACCTTGTCGCTCCCTGTCTTCAACGGGGGCGCCGTCAAGAATTCGGTCCGCGCGGCCGAAACCCGGGTCGATGCCGGGCAGCTCAACCTGCGCGGGACCGAGGCGGACCTCTTCACCAACGTGGTCGGCGCGTACATGGATGTGATCCGCGACGAGGCGATCGTCTCGCTCAACGAACAGAATGTGAAGGTCCTCGACGTCAACCTGCAGGCATCGAAGGATCGCTTCCAGGTCGGCGACCTGACCCGCACCGACGTAGCCCAGTCCGATGCCCGCCTCGCGGTCGCGCGCAGCCAGCTGCAATCGGCGCAGGCGCGGCTGATCTCGAGCCGGGAAAGCTATATCCGCCTGGTCGGCACGCCGCCGGGCGAGCTGGAAGTGCCGCCGGAGTTGCCGAACCTGCCCGCCGATCCCAATGCGGCGGTGGATGTGGCGCTGAAGAACAACCCGACCCTGCTTGCCGCGCAGAAATCGCGCGATGCGGCCGGCTTCGATATCGATGTGGCGCGCGCCGGGCGGTTGCCCAGGGTCAGCGTCAATGTCGGCGGCAATTATTACAATTATCTGGAATCGGTCGGCACCGTGGTCGGTCTGCCCAATTCCGGATCTGCCGGCACCGTTGGTGTCGGCGTGACGGTGCCGCTATTCCAGGGCGGTCGCCCGGCGGCGCAGGTTCGCCAGGCGCAGGAGCGCCGCGCCCAGGCCAACGAGCAGGTCACCGAAACCGAGCGTGGCGTGATCTCCGAGGCACGGTCGGCCTATGCGGTGTGGAAATCCTCGCTCGAGGTGATCGCCTCGTCGGAGGTCGCGGTGAACGCCAACAAGCTGTCGCTGGAGGGCGTCCGTGCCGAGAACAGCGTCGGCAACCGCACCATCCTCGACATCCTCAATGCCGAGCAGGAGCTGCTCAACTCGCAGGTGACCCTGGTGACCTCGCGGCGTGACGCCTATGTCGCCGGCTTCGCGCTGCTCGCGGCGATGGGCGAGGCGGAGGCGCGCGACCTCGGCCTCGATGGCGGGCCGCTCTACGATCCGGTCGCCAACTACAAGCGCGTGCGCCACAATATCTGGGATTTCGCGTCGCAGCCCGATCCTGCCCAGACCGGCACCAGCACCGCCAGCACCCCCGCACAGGGGTCGGTGGTGACGCGGCCGCTCGATCCGATCCTCGACGCCCCCGTAGAACCCGCAGTTGACACAGGGGCCGCGAATCCCGCAGGTGGCGTCAAGTAAGGACCGCTGACGAGCGGTCTTCGGTGGCGAGGTTCGTTCGATGGGGGATATCAGCGCGGAGCCGTCGATGGAGGACATCCTCTCATCGATCAAACGCATCATCGCCGAAGAGGGCGAAAGTGCAACCGCGAGCCGAGCACGGCGTTCTCAGCGACCGGTGACGCCGCGCTCCGAGCCGGGGTCGTTCGGCCATGACGAGATCCTCGAACTGAGCGATCCGGTGCGGCATTCGGACGAGGAGGCGCCTGTGGCCGTCGAAGAACCCGTTGCGCTTCCCCAGCCCGCTGCCCAGCCGGCCATATCGCAGCCGAGCGCGTCACAACCAGTCGCTACCGCTGATCCGATCCTGTCGCCGCGCGCGGCAGAGGCAAGCCGCGGCGCGCTCGACGCGCTGTCGCGCATGGTGGTGAAACCCGACGTCTCGGGCAGCGACACGCTCGAATCGCTGGTGCGCGAGATGCTCCGGCCGATGCTGCGCGAGTGGCTCGATACCAATTTGCCGGCGATGGTCGAAACGATGGTGTCGCGCGAGATCGC
This sequence comes from Sphingomonas bacterium, assembly GCF_028293085.1. GTDB lineage: Bacteria > Pseudomonadota > Alphaproteobacteria > Sphingomonadales > Sphingomonadaceae > Sphingomonas. The sequence continues at coordinate 3,617 of NZ_JAQGLC010000337.1, read as the reverse complement.
CCGGATCACCGGCTCGCGCTGAGCGGAATTAACGCCGCCGATTGCGGCCCGCACGCCCATCTGCTCTACCGCGTGCCATGAAAAAGCTCCTCTCCACGAGCGCCCTTGCGTTCATCGCCGCCGCCGCTCCCGCCGGCGCCCGCCAACTCACCATCGACGACGTGACCATGTTGTCGCGCGTCTCCGCCCCCGATGTCTCGAAGGACGGCCATTGGCTCGTCTGGCAGCAGCGCGAAACCGATCTCGCCGCTGACGGCGGCAAGTTCGACCTGTGGCGCCTCGACCTGACCAGGAAGGGCGCGGCCCCGGAAAAGCTCGTCGCCGAGCCCGATGTCGACGAGACGGCGCCGCAATTCTCGGCCGACGGCACGACGGTGTATTTCCAGTCGAACAAGGGCGACGACGCGGTCTGGTCGGTGCCGGTCACCGGCGGCACGCCGAAGCAGCTGACCAGTTTCAAAGGCGGCATGGGCGGCTTCAAGGTCGCACCGACCGGCGACAAGCTGCTGGTCTTCGCCGATCGCAAGCCCGGCGCGCCGAGCCTCGAGCCGGCGATGGTCAAGAAGGATCCGAACGCCGGCAATGCCCGCACCTATGATCAGATGTTCATCCGCCACTGGGCGAGCTGGGCGGACGGCAATCGTTCGCAGATCTTCGTCCTGCCGCTGACCGCGGACGGCGCGCCGGGCAACGGCGTCGCGATCGAGGGCAGACTGGTCGGCGATTCCCCGTCCAAGCCGTTCGGCGGCGGCGAGGAGGTGTCGTGGAGCGCGGACGGCAAGACCGTCTATTTCGCGCTGCGCGAGGCAGGCCGGACCGAGCCCCTCTCGGTCAATCTCGACATCTTCGCAGCACCTGCGGACGGATCGGCCCCGCCGGTCAACCTGACTGACGCCAATGACGGCATGGACAATCTCCCGACCGTCTCCCCCGACGGGAAGTCGCTCGCCTGGTTCCAGATGAAGCGCCCGGGCTACGAGGCCGATCGCCAGGTGCTGATGGTTCGCGATCTGGCGAGCGGCACGGTGCGCGCGCTGACGGAAAGCTGGGATCGCTCGGTCGGCTCGATCGCCTGGTCGCCCGACAGCAAGGCGATCATCGTCACCGCCGAGGACACGCAGGAAGTGCCGATCTGGTCGGTCGACGCGAAGAGCGGCAAGGTCACGCGCCTGACCCAGACCGGCAGCGTCTCGGCCGTGGTGCCGACCGCCAGGGGCCTGGTCTTCGCGATGAACAGCCTGACCGCGCCCGACGATTTCTACCTGCTGTCGGGCAAGAAGACGGTGCGGCTGACCTCGGTCAATGCCGAGAAGCTCGCCGGCGTCGATATGCCGGAGGTGACCCGCTTCAGCTTCGCCGGGGCCAATAACGACACCGTCTGGGGCTATGCGGTGAAACCCGCCGGCCTCGCCGTCGACGCCAAGGTGCCGGTCGCGTTCATGGTCCATGGCGGGCCGCAGGGATCGAGCAACAACAGCTGGTCCTATCGCTGGAACCCCGCCGTGTTCGCCGGGGCCGGTTACGGGCTTGTCGCGGTCGATTTCCACGGCTCGACCGGCTACGGCCAGGGCTTCAGCGACGCGATCCGCAACAATTGGGGCGGCTGGCCGCTCGAGGACCTGCAAAAGGGCCTCGCCGCGGCGACCACGAAGTTCACCTGGCTCGACGGCGACAATGCCTGCGCGCTCGGGGCCTCCTATGGCGGCTATATGATGAACTGGATCGAGGGGCAGTGGCCCGATCGCTTCAAGTGCATCGTCCAGCATGACGGCGTCTTCGACGCCCGTGCCATGGCCTATGAGACCGAGGAACTGTGGTTCGACGAATGGGAGCATGGCGGGAAGACCTATTATGAGGACCCGGCCGCGTTCGAGAAATGGAACCCGGTCAATCACGTGACCGCGTGGAAGACCCCGCAGCTCGTCATCACCAGCGAGGGCGACTACCGGATTCCCTACACCCAGGGCATCGCCGCCTTCACCGCGCTCCAGCGCCGCGACATCCCGTCGCGCCTGATCGTCTTCCCGGGCGGCAGCCATTGGGTGCTCAAGCCCAAGGAAAGCCGCCAATGGTATGGCGAGGTGCTCGGCTGGATGGGGAAATGGACCGGCAAACAGCCGCAATAATCGTCATGGGAGGAACGGGGTGGCTTTCCGCCGTTGACCGAGGCTAAAGCCGCCCCATCATGACCGAGCTCCCGAAAACCTTCGACCCCGCCGAAATCGAATCCCGCTGGTACGCGCATTGGGAGGAGGAAGGCCTGTTCCACCCCGATCGCCCGGGCGCGGAGCCATGGACGATCGTCAACCCGCCGCCCAACGTGACGGGCAACCTCCATATCGGCCATGCGCTCGACAACACGCTGCAGGACATCCTGGTCCGCCACGCGCGATTGAAGGGCAAGGATGCGCTCTGGGTGGTCGGCACCGATCATGCCGGTATCGCGACGCAGATGGTGGTCGAGCGAAACATGGCGCTCCACCAGCAGAAGCGCACCGATTTCACTCGTGACGAGTTCGTCGCCAAGGTGTGGGAATGGAAGGCGGAGAGCGGCGGGATCATCACCCGGCAGCTCCGCCGCCTCGGCTGCTCGATGGACTGGGCGAACGAGCGCTTCACGATGGACGAGGGCTTCAGCCAGGCCGTGCTGAAGGTGTTCGTCGATCTCTATAATGAGGGCCTGCTCTACCGCGACAAAAGGCTGGTGAACTGGGATCCGGGCCTCGGCACCGCCATCTCGGATCTCGAGGTCGAGACGCGTGAGATCAACGGCCAGTTCTGGCATTTGCGCTATCCGCTCGAAGACGGCCCCGATGGAAAACCGGCTGGCTTCATCTCGGTCGCGACGACGCGCCCCGAAACGATGCTCGCCGACATGGCGGTCGCGGTGAACCCGACCGACGAGCGCTACACCGCGCTGATCGGCAAGAATGTGCGCCTGCCGATCACCGGTCGCCTGATCCCGATCGTCGCCGACGAGCATGCCGATCCCGAGCTGGGGTCTGGCGCGGTGAAGATCACGCCCGGCCACGACTTCAACGATTTCGAGGTGGGCAAGCGCGCCGGGTTCGCGGCGGGCGAGATGCTCAACATGCTCGATGCCAGGGCACAGGTCGCGCAGACCGCCGACGGCCTGATCCCCGACGAATTGATCGGCCTGTCCACCGCCGACGCCCGCAAGCGTGTCGTCGCGCTGCTCGACGAGGCCGGCCTGCTCGAACGCGTCGAGGACCGGGTGATCCAGACGCCGTTCGGCGACCGGTCCGGCGCGGTGATCGAGCCGTGGCTGACCGACCAATGGTATGTCGACGCCGCGACCCTGGCGAAGCCCGCGATCGAGGCAGTGAAGACTGGCGCGATCAAGGTCGTCCCCAAGACCTGGGAGAAGACCTATTTCAACTGGATGGAGAATATCCAGCCCTGGTGCGTCAGCCGCCAGCTCTGGTGGGGGCACCGCATTCCGGCCTGGTTCGCCGAGGACGGCCGCATCTTCGTCGCGATGGACGAGGCCGGCGCGCAGGCACAGGCCGGCGAGGGCGTCGAGCTGCGCCAGGACAGCGACGTCCTCGACACCTGGTTTTCCTCCGCGCTCTGGCCCTTCGCCACGATGGGCTGGC
>NZ_JAQGLC010000156.1 GCF_028293085.1 Sphingomonas bacterium | reverse complement strand
GGTGACGCGCTCGACCGCATCGACGATGCCGTCCTCGTCGAAGCCGGGGCCGGTGATCTTGCCGAGGCTCGCATCCTCCGCGCCCGATCCGCCGAGCAGCAGCTGGTAATTCTCGGTGCCTTTCTTGTCGACGCCGAGGATGCCGATATGCCCGGCATGGTGATGCCCGCAGGCATTGATGCAGCCGCTGATCTTGAGCTTCAATTCGCCCAGATCGCGCTGCCGCACCGGATCGGCGAAGCGCGCCGCGATCTTCTGCGCGACGGGGATCGAACGCGCATTGGCGAGGCTGCAATAATCCAGGCCCGGGCAGGCGATGATGTCGCTGATCAGGTCGAGATTGGCCTCGGCCAGGCCCGCCTCGCTGAGCGACTGCCACACCGCGTGAAGATCGGCCTTGCGGACATGCGGCAGGACGATGTTCTGGGCGTGCGTGACGCGCAGCTCGTCGAACGAATAGCGCTCGGCCAGCGCCGCCATCAGGTCGATCTGCTCGGCCGTGGCATCGCCGGGGATGCCGCCGGCCGGCTTCAGGCTGATATTGACGATGGCATAGCCCGGCTGCTTGTGCGGCTTGACGTTCTGGTCGAGCCACACGGCGAAATCGGGATCGCTGCGGCTCACCAGCTCGCTCGCATCGGCTTCGAACGCCGGCGGCGCGAAGAAAGCGGTGATGCGGTCGAATTCGGCCTGGGGCGGGTCGATGCCCAATGCCTTGACCAGCGCGAACTCCTCCTCGACCTGGCGGCGATATTCGTCCGCGCCAAGCTCGTGGATCAGGATCTTGATCCGCGCCTTGTACATATTGTCGCGCCGGCCATAGCGATTGTAGACGCGCAGGCACGCCTCGACATAGCTCAGCAGATCGTCGGCGCCGACGAAATCCCTGATCTCGGGCGCGATCATCGGGGTGCGGCCCATGCCGCCGCCGACATAGATCCTGCCGCCAAGCTGCCCATCGCGCTCCACCAGCTGGATGCCGATATCGTGGAGCCGCATCGCCGCGCGGTCCTCGTCGGCGGCGATCACCGCGATCTTGAATTTCCGGGGCAGATAGCTGAATTCGGGGTGGAAAGTGCTCCACTGGCGCAGCAGCTCGGCCCAGGGGCGCGGATCCGCCACCTCGTCCGCCGCGGCGCCGGCATATTGATCCGAGCTGATGTTGCGGATGCAATTGACGCTGGTCTGGATCGCATGCATCTCGACCGTCGCTAGATCGGCGAGAATGTCGGGCGCGTCGGCCAGCTTGATCCAGTTATACTGGATGTTCTGCCGCGTGGTGAAATGGCCGTAACCGCGATCATATTTGCGCGCGATATGGCCGAGCATCCGCATCTGGCGCCCGTCGAGCGTGCCGTACGGGATGGCGACGCGCAGCATATAGGCGTGAAGCTGGAGGTAGAGCCCGTTCATCAGCCGCAGCGGCTTGAACTGGTCCTCGGTGATCTGGCCGGCGAGGCGGCGCTTCACCTGATCGCGGAATTCCTCGACGCGGGCATCGACGATCGCCTGGTCATATTGGTCGTATTTGTACATCTCAGATTACCCAGCTTCCCGCCGCCGGATCGGCGGGCTTCAGTGTCAGATCGAGCCGCACCGTCGGCCCGAGCGCACGCACGCGGTCCTTGATGTGCGCGGGGCGGGGGCCGTCGGGCGTCAGGGTCGCGTCGATCACATAGGCGGCGTTGGCGCGGCGCACGCCCTCCTCGGCGCGGGCGATCGCTTCGCCCTGATCGCCGACATCGACCGCATCCTCGACATGGCGCGACCAGCCCGAGCCGGCCCACCAGATCACGTCGCCCGTCGGCAGGTCGTTTCCGGTCAGCAATTTCACGCGACCCCCTCCACCATCTGGATTTCCGCTATCCGGGCCCAGCGGCCGAGCTTGTCCTCGGCGTCGGAGAGCTCGACCACCTCGCCCACGACGATGATCGCCGGGCTCGCCACCTTCTCGCGATCGACCATCGAGCCGAGATCGGCGAGCAGGGTCTTGATCGCGCGGGCGCCGACGAGCGTGCCGCGCTCGAGCACCGCCACCGGCATCTCCGGGGCGACGCCGTCGCGCATCAGCTTGTCGGCGATGTCGCCCGCGGTCGCGACGCCCATATAGATGACGAGCGTGCGGCCCTTGCCGGCGAGGCCGGACCAGTCCTGCTCGGTCAGGCCCTTGCACTGGCCGGCGACGAAGCTGACCGCGCTGCTATGGTCGCGGTGAGTGAGGGGCAGCATCGCCTCGGCCGCGCAGCCCAAAGCCGCCGACACGCCGGGGATCACCTCGACCGGGAGCCCGGCCGCGCGCACCGCCTCGACCTCTTCGCCGCCGCGCCCGAAGATGAAGGGATCGCCGCCCTTCAGCCGCACGACGATCGCGCCGGTCTTCACATGCGCGACGATGAGCGCGTTGATCGCCTCCTGCGGCAAGGTGTGCCGCGCGCGGCTCTTGGCGACCGAGATGCGCTGAGCGGTCGCCGGCGCGATATCGAGCACGCGGCGATCGATCAGCCCATCATGGACCAGGATGTCCGCGGTCTTGAGCGCCTCGACCGCGCGAACGGTGAGCAGGCCGGGATCGCCCGGCCCCGCACCAACGAGAATCACGCGCCCACGCGCGGAAGGATCCAGGAGACTAGCCATGAGGGGCAGATGGTCCCCACGCGGACAAGCCGCAACGGATGCTTGCTTGGGGCGCCCTTAGCGAATCTATGCCACCGGGGTAGCGATCGCGGCGGCGTGGTCGCGGATGACCGCCTTGGTCGAGTCGTCCGAGCCGAACACGCCGTACCAGCCTTGCGGCTCGTGCGGCGGATCGCCCAGCCAGGACTTGTCGCCAGGCAGGAAGCGATGATCGGCATGGGCGGCGCGGCCTTCGCCCGACCAGGCCCAGAAATTGCTGCCCGCGATCGGCCCGCCGCGCTTCACATCGGCCTCCACCGCGCCGTAGATCTGGCGGTAATAGCGATCCTTGAACGCGGTGGTCGCGGCGGGATCGTAACTGCCGCCGTCGCGGGGATAGCCGAATTCCTCGATCACCAGCGGCTTGCCGAGATCCTTCGCGATGCGGATATGCTGGTCGACATAATCGGCAACCTTGGCCGCACCCGATTCCTCGGTTGCCGCAAGGTTCGCGGCGTCGATCCAGCCCCAGTTGAGCGGCCAGACATGGCAGGTGAGGTAGTCGATCTCGGGAAGGGCATGCGTCGTCTTGACGATCTCCGCGCGCTCCAGCGATCCCTTGAGCCCCTCGCTCCCGGTCGAAACGAGCTGGCGCGGCGCGAGCGCCTTGATCAGCTTCGCACTGCTCTGCGTCCAGGCGTGGAAGGCGGGCAGGGCCTTGAGCCCGACGGCGTCGCTCCCGCCCGGGCGCGGCTCGTTGGCGAGCTGCCACGCCATGATCGTCGGATCGCTCGCATAAGCCGTGCCGGTGACCCGGTTGGTGCGGCCCACGATCGCGCGGATATGGGCGCGGTACAGCGCGACCGCGTCCGGCCTGCCGTAGAATTTCGCGACATAATCGGGGAATTCCGGCCAGGGATGCGCCGGATCGCCCATGTTGATGTAGCGGCCATGATCGACATAGCTGAGATAGGTCATCATGCCGCCCGACCATTCCCAGAAATTGGTCAGGTACAGCACGGCGCGCATATGCCGCTTGGCCATCTCGGCGAGCAGAAAATCGAGTCCCCCGAGCAGCGCCGGGTCGTAATGCCCGCGCCCGTCATGCATCGCCGGCTCGACCGCGCGGAGAAGCGGCGATTTCTCGGACGAGGCAAGCACGCGAAGGTTGGTGACGCCGAGTGCGGCCAGGGCGTCGAGCTCGCGCCGCAGCCGGTCGCGGTCGCCATAAGGCGCGTCGGCGCCGAGCCACGCGCCGTACCATATGTTCGCGCCGGCATAACGATAGGGCTTGGCCTCAATAGTGAAGCGCATGCCCTCACGGCGAACGAACTTGTCCGGCGTTGGTGCGGCAAAGGCGGGCACGGCCGCCATCGCTACGCCGGCCCCAACCACGTCTCTGCGCGTGAACATGACCCCTCCTGTCTATCGTTGGACAAGAGGATAACGCGGGGGGCGGGGATTGGAAGGGGCGGGGGGCCTGGCGACCAGCGTGGGAGGCAGGCCGTTGCTCGTCAGCGTCGCACCGACAGGACGTCCGGCAGATCCACGGGAACAGCGATAAGGGGTGGTTGGTGGACGCAGAGCAGCACGGAAGATCCGTCAGGCATGGGAAGCGATGTATTTCGTGCGCCGGAAAGATATGCTCGCCCCCATGAGTCACCATCATGTCCGCCCCGGCCCCCTTTCTCCCTCGCTCGTTTCGCGACGCCACACGCTGGCGATGCTGTCGTCGACCGTCCTGCTCGCCGCATGCGGCAGCAGTGGCGGCGGGTCGCCAACGCCGACGCCGAGCCCCACGCCGAGTCCGGGGCCCACGCCGACGCCCACGCCGGTGACCGGCCCCGCCTGGTTCAGCTACGGCCATGATGCGCAGCACACGGCCGTGAGCGCGATCGCGTCGCAGGATCTCGGGCGTATCGCCTGGTCGTCCGCCGTCGACCTCGCGCCGCAATATACGCCGGGCGGCGCGCTGCTCACGCATTATGGCTCGCCGGTCGTGACGACGCACAATAGCGTGGTGATCCCGGTGAAGACGACCGCCACCGGCGGCTACCGCGTCGAAGGCCGCAACGGGGCGAACGGCGTGCTCATCTGGTCGGCGGCTACCGACTATGTCACGCCGCCGCACAATTGGGTGCCGCCCTATAATGTGCTGCTCACACAGCAGGGCCGGCTCCATGCGCCGGGTGCCGGCGGCAAGCTGATGATGCGTGCCGATGCCGACGCGGCCACCGGCGCCTTCGCCGCGCAGATATTCTTCGGTGCCGCCACCTACAACGCCAATGCCGCCGCGTTCGACGCTACGGTCTTCATCAACACTCCGCTCACCGCGGATGCGAACGGCAATATCTTCTTCGGCTTCCAGGTGACCGGCGCCAATCCGGCGGGGCTGGTGAGCGGCATCGCGCGAGTCGCGCCTGACGGCACCGGCATCTGGGTCGGCGCGACCGCGGCGGCGAGCGATCCTTCGATCCAGAAGCCCGTGATGAATTGCGCGCCGGCGATCTCGATCGACGGCGGCACGGTCTATATCGCGGTGAACAGGGGCTCGACGAGCGCAACGCAGACGGGCTTCCTGCTCGCGCTCGACAGCACGACGCTCGCGACGCGCGCCAGGGTTGCCCTGACCGATCCGAACCTGCTCACGCCTGCGCGCCTCAGCGACGATGGCACGGCGTCGCCGGTGGTCGGCTCCGATGGTCGGGTGTTCTACGGCGTGCTGGAGACGACGTTCCCGACGCATAACGCGCGGGGCTGGCTGCTGCAGTTCGACGCCCTGCTCAATCCGGTGGGCGTTCCGGGCAGCTTCGGCTGGGACGTGTCGCCCAGCGTTATTCCGGCCTCGATGGTGCCGTCCTATGGCGGGACCTCGACCTATCTACTCGCGCAGAAATATAATAATTATTTCGGCGCGGGTACGGGCGACGGGCTGAACCGCCTTGCCATCCTCGATCCGAAGGCGAGCCAGGCGGATCCGATCGTGCCGGGCGTGCAGGTGATGCGCGAAGTGCTGACGATCCTCGGGCCGACGCGGGACGGCAGCTCGGCCACGTCGCTGCGCGAATGGTGCATCAACACGATGGCCGCGGATCCGCAGCGCAAGTCGATCCTCGCGAACAATGAGGACGGCGTGCTGTACCGCTGGGATCTCATGACGAACACGCTGTCGCAGAACGTCCGGCTCAACGCCGGGCTCGGCCAGGCCTATACGCCGACATTGGTAGGTGCCGATGGCGCGGTCTACGCGATCAGCAACGCGATCCTCTATTCGATCCGCGCCACATAGGATTCCACGGACGTCTTCACCGGCGAAACGGGTCGCTGAAGCGCGCATCGGTCGTGAGCGCGGGGTCGGCCAGCGTCATCAGGAAGGCGACGAGCGCCGCCCGGTCCGCCGCGCTGAGGTTCAGCCGCCGCGGCCTGCCACCCTGGCGCAGGCGCGGATCGAGCGCCGGGCCCTGCTGAATGCCATGGTCGTAAAAGTCGATAACGGCCGCCAGCGTCACGAACCGGCCGTCATGCATATAGGGGCCCGTCAGCCCGACGCTGCGCAGCGATGGCGCCTTGAACAGGCGCGTCTCGCCCGCGTCCAGGCCGTTGCTTCGGGCACTCGCCGCCAGGGCGAAGGTCGGGGGAAGGTGGCAGGCGGAGCAGCCGGCGCCGCCCTGACCGACACCCGTCATGAACAGTTGCCGGCCACGATTTTCCTCCAGCGTGAAATTCGGCAGATCAACGTCCAGCGCGCGGTTCGGCCGGGTGGGCGAGAAGACCTGCGCATAGCCTGTGTCCCACCGGCTCGAGCGCGAGACCATCGCGCGGACGAACTGGGCGAGCGCCTGCCGAATGCGCGGTTCGGTGATCGTGGAACTGCCGAACGCCCAGGCGAACAGGTCCGGATAATAGGTCGTCGCGCCCATCTTCCGGATCAGCGAGTCGAAACCGCCCGCCGCCCCGCCCCAGCCCAGTTCGACCAGGCTGTGGAACGGGCGGCTCGCCTGCGCCTCCACGCTGGCCGCGCGCCTGTCCCAGAAGGCGGAGCCGGGCTGCCAGTAGCGCAGATTGCCGAGCCGCATCGCGTGGAAGTCGGTGGTGGCGGCGCTGCTGATCCCGTTGCTGAACCGCATCGAATCGGTAAAGCCAAGCGCCTGCCGATGGCAGGAGGCGCACGAGGCCCGGTCGTTGGTGCTCAGCCGCAGGTCGTAGAACAGCACCCGCCCGAGCGTCGCCACCCGATCATTGACGGGGTTGGACGCCGGGCTGTGGTCAAGCGCCGAAACCGTCCGATCGAAATAGGCAGGAAGCGCCGGCGCGGCATAATGGGCGACATGCGCGAAGTCGATGGTGGTGCGCTCGGCGACGCCCGCGGGGGTGGCGGAATGCCGGGCGCTTCGCCCGCCGCCGCACGCCGCCAGTGCCAGCGTCAAGGCGCTCGCGACCAGCCGTCTCATGCTCCCCACGCGCATCTCCCAATGCCTGCCGCTACCCGTAGCGCTGTTCCGGCGCCGCCGCGACGGCTTTCCCCCCGCGTGCTCCCGTGGCCGGGGTTCCGGTGACGCTCCCCTGAATTGGCCGCCGCGCCCGCGCAAGTCGCCCGCACGGTCTGTATCCGCTGAAATCAATGGAAATTCCTGTCCAAAAGGAATGTATCTCACCCGGTGCCATTCTGGTCTTCATGCAGCCGGCATGGTAACGCAGGCGATCGGGGGGAAGGCCATGCGACATCATGCGATCCGGTTCCTGTGCCTGCCGCTGTTGCTGGCGGGATCGGGCTGTGCGAGCCACATCATCCGTTCCGCCGAGATGGAACCCGTCGGCATCGCCGGCCAGCCGTTCCGCCACAACTCCACGTCCATCGGCGGTCGCGCCGGCGTGACGACCGAGGGAACGGGCTATGTGACGACCAGGGAATGCCGCACCGGCGATCTCGCGCAGGTCGAGGTCCGCCGCAATGTCGGCCAGACTTTGGTGACGGTGCTGACCCTGGGCATCGTCTCCCCGGCGACGATCCTGTTCTACTGCGCCAAGCCCCATGTGCCGCCCCCCTGCACTGACTGCGCCAAGGACAATCAGCTCTAGGGAGCGGCACCATGCCCAACGACGACGCGATGCTCGACTGGATTCCGCAGAGCGTGCCGTGGAAGAACTGGCACGAGACGGTGAAAGCGCCGATCATCGGCACGCACATGGTCTGGTATCCCGCGGATGAGCCGCAATATGGCAGCAGCGCGATCAACCGCTGCACCGCCCAGATCCAGCGCGCCATTGCCGACGCCAGGGCGAAGGGGCGCAGTTGCCGCGTCGTCGGGCGCGGCTGGTCGCTGTCCGACATCGCGGTGACCAACGGGGCGTTGATCGACCTGAGCCGGCTGAAGGGGATGAAGCCGCTCGCCGCGCAGCAGCTCGATCCCGCCTATCCGGGCACGCCGGACGACGCCGCCGGGCTGTGGCTGATCCAGTGCGGCGCCTATATTTCCGAGATCAACCGCATGATCGAAAGCGATCGCTTCGGCCGGTCGATGCGCACCACGGGCGCGGCCAATGGCCAGACGATCGTCGGCGCCGCGGCGACGGGCACGCACGGTTCGGTGCTCGGGCGCAACGCACTGCATGACCAGATCGTCGCGGTGCATCTGCTCGCCGGCGACAAGAAGCAATATTGGCTGGAACGCGCCAGTTACCCCGTGCTGAAGCCGTCGCTCGCCGCCTCGCTGGGCGCCGAGGTGAAGCGCGACGACAAATTGTTCAACGCGGTGGTGCTGGGGCTGGGCGCGTTCGGCGTGATCCACAATGTCGTGCTGGAGACGCGGCCGCGCGCTTTGTTCAAGGCGATCAGCTTCGACAAGGACGCGGCCGGCAAGCCGCTGGTGCTGGACGAAGCGATGCGCAAGGTGATCGCGACGCTCGATTTCGCCAGCCATCCAATGCTCAAGCCGGCGGCGGGGCTGGGCAAACCCTATTTCTTCCAGCCGATCATCGATCCCAATTCGAACCCGGTGCAGGTGCTTGCCACCATGATGTTCGAGCAGCCCTGGCAGCAGGGCTATCAGCCCGATTATCGCATGGCGGAGGCGAAGTTCGGGCCGGGCTATGATTTCCTGTCGACGCTCGGGCGCCTGCTCGACGTCTTCAAGCCCGGCGTGCCGCTGGTGGCGCAGGTGGCCAAGGCGGAATTGTTCGACACGCGCCCGCGCACCGCCAGCTGGGGCGAGCTGTTCGGGTTCAAGACGCCGCGCACTCTGGTCGCCTCGGGCTCGGTCGCGGTGCCGCTCGAGCGCGCGCTGGAGACGCTCGATATCCTGATCGCGCTCAACAAGACGGTCGGGCCGGCGCCGCTCGTGTTCGGCTGCCGCTATGTCGCGAAATCAAAGGCGCTGCTGGCGATGAACCGCTTCGACACGACCTTCGTGGTCAGCATCGACGGCGTCTACAACAAGACCTCGCTCGCCTTCTTCGCGGCGGTGCCCAAGGCGATGGAAGCGGCGGGCATTCCGTTCGGCCAGCATTGGGGCAAGGCGAACGATTATACGCCGGCCCGGGTGCGCGCGGCGTTCGGATCGAATCTCGACGACTGGATCGCGGCCCGCCACGAGCTGCTGCCCGATCCGGCCGATCGGGCGATGTTCACCAACGATTATATGCGCAAGCGCGGGCTGGACGCCTGAGGGGGCTGGTGGGTGATGCGACGGGCTATCCGATCGCGACACTGACCCCTTTTTTGGGCAATCGGGCAGGTTGCAAACCTGCTGCAAAAAAAAACGATGCGATAACAAATAACTGGAGCAGGCCCAGAGCAGGCGGGGCGCGTCAGATTTTACGCAGCCTGCTCCAGCGCGCCATTAAGCCTTGTGGTCGAGACTGACCCAGTAAGCCTTGATGAGCGCGCCTCCCGCGACGAAGGAGAATGCGAGGCACGCGAGAAACGGGCTTCGAGAGATTATTCCCACAATGGCGGCCGCGAGCAGTCCCCACGCCATTTTCCGAAGTAGCGCCGTGCCGCTCACTCCGGCTTCTCCACGGGCTTATGCTTCACAAGCGCATTCATGGGACGACGCTGACAGGCATGTCGAATGTCCACAAGCGAGTATCGCGAATTAGCGGTGAACGACGCGATCTGGAAACTCGGGGACACTATACCAATTCCTGCTCCGACGTGACCGCCAGTGCATCAGAATCCGGCACGACCGTGATAGGATCTCGCCATGGGCCATGCTAGCGGAGCCCGGCATGCGCCTGATGCAGGGAAACCGCTTGTCGGGTCAGAGAGAAAGACGCAGCCGTCGCCTATGAAATCGACTGATGAGTCTTTGGAAGAGCTCGGCTGGAATGACTTTTTCAGCGAACAGCTTTCGGTCGAGGAGGCGCAGCAATGCCACCCCGTCCGCGTCATGGCCGTTCATCGCGGCAAGATCGCGGTCGCCGGCACGGGGTTTCAGCACTCGATTACACCCTATATTCCGGGTGCCTTGCCCTCGGACGATCATCCGACGGTCGGTGACTGGCTGCTGGTCGACGACGCCACACAGCTACCGACACGCGTCCTGCGTCGGCTGAACCTGTTCAAACGGCGTGCCCCGGGCGATCCGCGCAAGGAGCAGATGATCGCCGCCAATATCGACACATTGTTCATCGTCGCCTCCTGCAACCAGGATTTCAGCGTCGCGCGCCTTGAACGCTATCTGGTGCTGGCGCGTGACGTGGGCGTGAACCCGGTCGTGGTTCTCACCAAGACCGACCTGACCGAGACCCCGGAGGCTTTCGCGGCGGCGGCACGCGCGATCGAACCTGGATTGCGGGTCGAAACCGTCAACGGCCGCGATCCTGCCAGCATAGCGTGCCTCGCTGCCTGGTGCGGCAAAGGCAAAACCGTGGCGCTGCTTGGTTCCTCGGGCGTCGGCAAATCGACCCTCGTCAACACATTGCGCGGCTCGGACAGCATCGCCACCCAGGCGATCCGCGCCAGTGACGATACCGGGCGCCACACGACCACCGTGCGCGAAATGCATCGGCTAAGTGGGGGCGGCTGGCTGCTCGACACGCCCGGCATGCGGGAATTGCAACTGTCCGACGCGGCCGCCGGGGTCTCGGAGATTTTCGATGATTTCCTGCTGGCGGCGCAGGACTGCCGCTTCTCCGATTGCGCGCATGGCAACGAGCCCGGCTGCGCCGTTCAGGCAGCGATTGCCGAGGGCACGCTGACATCGGAGCGTTTCGATCGCTGGCAGCAGCTGGCGGCAGAGGAAGGTGCCACCCCCGCATACCCGAAGAAGCGCCGCCGCTAACGCGCTCGACCCGAATTCGGGTCGGAAGCTAGCGTTGCTTCTTGGCTATGGTCGCGGTGAAATCCGGGTCCTTCTTCGCCACCCAGTCGACGAATTTGCGCACATTGGGGTCGGCCAGCAGAGCCTCCACATCCATCCCATGGCGCTGCAGTTCGGCATTGGTGAAGTTCGCGATCAGCGTCTGCTGGCAAATGGAGTGCATGGGCACGACGTCACGCCCGCCCCGGCTCTTGGGCACGGGATGGTGCCAGACGATCGTCTTGCCGGTCGGCCGGCCACACAGCCAGCAGACCACCACCGCGGCCGGAGCCTCCTCCTCGCGATCAAGGTCGCCATAGGGATCGCGTCTTGAATGCTTGCGGGCCATGCGCCTGCCTTAGGGCCTGAAACCTGCGGTGCCCACCCGTAGCGGTACGGTCGGCAGCACCGCCGCGCTCACTGATAGCGCAGAATCTTCTCGAACCCCTCATTCGCCTTGGTCATCCTGGCCAGCTTCCTGAGCTGACCGCGAACATGCCGCTCGAACTTCATATCGTCGTAAATGCCCGTCGCCGGATAGTCTTCCTGGCCGATCAGGTCCTTGAGCCGCCTGGCGAACCCGGCCTGCTCGTTCGCACAATCCGCGGCCTGCAGCGCCCGGCAGACCCATTCCTCGGCAGCCGCCTTGTCATAGTCATCCTGCGCCGCATAGCCGCGCCGGTCCGCCGCCGCCTGATCCAGCTTCGCAGCCGCGACCCGGCGCTCCAGCCATGTCCGGACCAGGCCCCCATCCCACGCCTTTGACACATCACTCATCACTCGCTCCAACCAGCCCGCCTTCGCCCCATGAGAAACTTGGGAAACTCGGGGACACTATACCAATTCTTGCTCCGGCGCGGGTGAGACGTACCATGGCTGGGGCGTTTAGCCGACCGGCAGCCAAAATTGGTATAGTGTCCCTAAATTTCCCGGCCCGTCCCGTAAAATAATACTTTACAGCTTATATAAGCACTAATATTGTTGGGTCATGAAACCCGGCCTCGGCACCCAGCTGTCGCACCTGCTCGAACTGCTCGAAGGCGCCGTTCAGGCGGCCTATACCGATGCCGGGCTGATCATGCGCCCACGCTACACGCCGGTGATCCGGGCCCTGATCGAGCGGGAGCCGTCCACCATCGGCCAGATCGCCGCGGCCGCGACCATCTCGCAGCCCTCGGCCACGCAGACCATCGCCCTGATGGTGAAGGACGGTCTGCTCACCGCCAAGGCCGGCCCGGGCGACGCCCGGAGACGGCTGATCCGCTTCACTAAGAAGGCGCGGCTGATGCTGCCCGAACTGCAGGCGTGCTGGGCGGCGACGAAGCTGGCCGCCGACAGCCTGGAAAACGACCTGCGCCTGTCGCTTTCCGAAGCGCTGGGCAACGCCATTGCCGAACTCGAAAAAAAACCCTTCGACCAACGTATTTCCGAAGCGCGCAAGCGCATCACCTGACCTGGAAAGAAGACGATGAAAAAGAACACGGCCTTGAAGACGGGCGGCGTGGTTGGCGGACTGTTGCTGGTCGGCGCGCTGCTGGTGCACTTCGACATCATTTCCTCGCCGAAGGACCTGGCCCGGCGTGGTCCGCCGCAGAGGGACATGGTGATCGACCAGAAAATGCGCAGCCAGGTGCTGGACAGCGTGATCGCCACCCTCAACGGCGCCTACATCTTCCCCGACAAGGCGAAAGCGATGGAAGCGGAACTGCGCGCCCGGCAGAAACACGGCGACTACGACAAGATCACCAGCGCCGAGGAATTCGCCAGCACGCTCACCGACGACCTGCATCGCGTCACGCACGACCGGCACATCGATGTCGGCTACAGCGAGGATGTCATTCCCGTCGCAGCGCCCGGCGCCGACCCGGACGCGATGACCCCGGAACACGTGCAGGAAATGATCCAGCACAACTACGGCTTCGAAGCCGTGCAGCGCCTCAATTTCAACATAGGCTACCTGGACCTGCGCGAGTTCGCGCCGGCCGACCAGGTCGCGGGCCGCTTCGCCGCCGCCATGACCCTGCTGGGCGATACCGACGCGCTGATCATCGACCTGCGCGCCAACAACGGTGGCGATCCGAAGACCGTAGCATTGCTCGCCAGCTACCTGTTCGACACCCACACCCGCCTCAACGACATCTACGACCGACCGACCAACCACACCGAGCAGGGCTGGACTCAGGACCAGCTGGCCGGGCCGAAGTACGGCCGCAAGCGCAAGGTGTTCCTGCTCACCAGCCACGATACGTTTTCGGCCGGCGAAGACTTTGCCTATGCCATGAAGAACCTCAAGCGCGCCACGCTGGTTGGCGAAAGCACCGGCGGCGGCGCGCATCCCGGTTCGGCGGTCCGGTTGAACGACCACTTCGGCGCCATCGTGCCGAGTGGCCGCTCGATCAGCCCCATCACCCATACCGACTGGGAGGGCGTGGGTGTCATCCCGGACGTGGCCACCGATGCCGACGATGCCATGGGCCGCGCCGAAGCGATGATCCTGCAGGGGCGCCTGGCAGACGAACAGGATCCGGCCAAGCGCGAGCGCATGCAGAAGCGCATCGCCGAACTCGACTGAGGCTCGCTTTCCTTCAACAGCATCGCCTCGTCATGCAGCGCCGACACCACGCCGGCGCCGCCCGGGTACACTGGCATCGGACGCGCCTGGCTATCGAGCCGGAAACTCGGGGACACTGTACCAATTCTTGCTCCGGCGCGGGTGAGCCGTACCATGGCTGGGGCGTTTAGCCGCCGCCGGCAGCCAAAATTGGTATAGTGTCCCTAAATTTCCGCGCGCTGCCCTCGTCCGTCGCCATGTCGAAGTGCTGGACGAGCAGGACGCAATCGAAGGTGTGCAGATCGCGCTCGACGTTCGCGGACCAGCGTATCGGGACATGGCTGCGCGGATCGTGACGAGCTAACCACAGTGTCGCTTCGAGCACTCCAGCGGCGGGTTAAGCGAATGGAGGAAGCTCGGAAACCGCGACCCTCGCCTATCGTCGTCATGTTCGGGTCGTTCGACAATTTCGTCGCGGTGATGTTCCAGCCAGCATGGGACAACGGCATGATGGAGCAGGGCGACATACTCGATCTTGTCGACGTGTTCCGACGCTGGGAGACAGACGGCACATGGGCGGAAGCGTATGCTCGCTGACGGTGAGCCAGCGAGCCCGAATGACGGATTCTGCCTGTGCAAACGCCCCACAAGCGGACATTGGACGCGTAGGTTTGAGCGAGGTTTATCCTAGGTGGGGAAGTTGGTGTCCACGAACTCCCGAGCAAATTGCTCGGGGTCAACTGTGTACCCTGAGGCTTCCGCCTTAGCCTTTCCATTGTCCCATATCTGTTTGATCTTAAGAGGAAGATCAGAGGGGAATCCCATCTGCACCTCGACCATCTCGAACCATGAACCGCTAATGCCGAGCGCAGCAGCAATCTTTGGCGCCATCATGTTTAACGTATTTTCCTGCTTCTCATCGAGATGACCTATCGAGCTGAGGACGTAGCAATCTATCAGTCTGAGGAAGGGCTTCCCTTCGTATCGCGACATCCGAAGTCACCTCGATCTAGCGCTTATGATGTAAGCGTATCAGTTCAATCTCAACAACCGCTAGGCGGGTTGTCATGATCGGGCAACCACCGCTTTCTTCCTAATTTCAGACATTACCCAACGCCGTGCGCGCCCGACGCGGGCGTCGTTGCAGAGTACTTGCCGCTAGAAATACGCTAGAGCGCAAAACGCAGTCCAGCGCGGACCGAATCGCGATCTCGCATAAGTGACTGTTTTGACTGAAAAAATTTGGTGGACGCACTTGGGCTCGAACCAAGGACCCGCTGATTAAGAGTCAGCCGCTCCAAGGGTAGCTCGAAGCGTCTGCTCCTTCTAGCGCGACGCCAACAGCCCCCGACGCACCCAGCCCGGTTCACCCGGCCCCCCCATCACCCATCACCCCCATCCCCAACATCCCGGATCACCACCGATCCCGACCGGGAATCGATCAAAATATCCTCGCGATAGGGGTCGTAATCGCCTTCCCCGTCGCGTTCCCACCGTTTCACTTCCCATTCCTTGTCGGCGCGCTCGGCCACATTGAAGATCGCCAGCTGCGCCCGCTTCTGCTGCGCCTCCGCTTCCTGCACCAGCGCCGCCCAGCGGCGTAGCGCGCTCTGATTGCCGTTCAGCGCCGCGGCACCGAGGGCGCGGAGCACGGCCTGGTTCATCGGCATCCGCATCACGGCGTCGCCGTCGCGCACCTCGACCATGCGATACGCTTCCTCCAGGATCAGCTGCCGCGTCGGCTCGGTCGCCCCGCGCAGCCGGTCGCCCGGCTTCCCGGATCGGCGCGGCCGGCCCGCCGGATTGCCCGATCGCCCTGGCTGGAATTGATGCTCGACCGGGGGCTTGCCCTGCTCCGCGTGCGCGCTCGCGGCCTTGCCCGGCATGGTTGATTCAAACGTTCGTTCCGTCATGTCACTGTCCCCTGGATGAAGGATCGCAGCATGAAAGCAGCTTCCACGGGACATTTGAATCAAGGCGCGCCAGGCGCCGGGCCGCGCCCTGTTATCGCCGCGCGCTCGCCCTGTTCCGCGCCCTTTCCACCCTGTTCCGCAGGAACAGGGCGAACGCCAGATAACAATTTGAGATATAAGAGAAATATCTCCAACAAAGTTGGAGATAACAGGGCGAGAAAAAATTGCCGCCCTGTTCCGCCCTGTTCCGGGGCTGATAACAGGGCGAGACGCTGCCTCAGGCCCCGCCGCCGGGCGCCATGCTCAGCCTTCGCGCAATCCGATCCCGATCGACGCCCTTGCCTGATCCGCCTCGTTCGACACGACCGGATAGGCGGCATAGTCCGCCGCATAATAAGCGCTCGGCCGGTGATTGCCCGACCAGCCGATCCCGCCGAACGGCGCGCTGGACGAGGCGCCGTTGGTCGGGCGGTTCCAGTTGACGATCCCGGCGCGCGCATTCGCCCAGAACTGATCGTAGAGCTTGGGATCCTGGCTCAGCAGCGAGGCGGAGAGACCGTAGCGGGTGTTGTTGGCCTCGGCGATCGCATCCTCGAAGGTCTTGGCGCGGATCACCTGCAGGATCGGGCCGAACAGCTCGATATCGGGCCGGTCGCGCATCTCGGTCGTGTCGATCAGCGCGGGGATCAGGAAGGGGCGGCCCTCGACGACGCGTTCGAGGTGGCGGATCGGCCGGCCGCCGCGCATCATCAGCTCGAGAAAGCTTTCGGTCAGCAGGTCGGCGGATTCATTGTCGATCACCGGGCCCATGAAGGG
>NZ_JAQGLC010000155.1 GCF_028293085.1 Sphingomonas bacterium | reverse complement strand
ACGCCGGCGCTCGGGAACTGGAACACCTCCTCGTCGATCACCGTGCCGTCATCGCCCTCGAAGACGAGACGGAGCTTACCGGGGCCGGGGACACGGTAATCGGTCGCGCGATACTGGTCGCCGAACGCATGGCGGCCGACGACGATCGGGTGAGTCCAGCCCGGGATCAGGCGCGGAACGTTCTTCATCACGATCGGCTCGCGGAAGACGACGCCGCCCAGGATGTTGCGGATCGTGCCGTTGGGCGATTTCCACATCTTCTTGAGGCCGAATTCCTCAACCCGCGCCTCGTCCGGCGTGATCGTCGCGCATTTCACGCCGACGCCGTATTTCTGGATCGCGCGGGCGCTGTCGACCGTGATCTTGTCGTCGGTCTCGTCGCGCTTCTGGATGCCGAGATCGTAATAGTCGAGGTCGATATCGAGATAGGGGAGGATCAGGCGCTCGCGAATCCATTGCCAGATGATCCGCGTCATCTCGTCGCCGTCGATCTCCACGACAGGCGTCTTCACCTTGATCTTCGCCATCGATATTCCGCTTTCCGAAAGGGAGGTTTCGGGGAGCGTCTAGGAGGAAGGCTCGCCAGGATCAACATCGTCGTGGCGCCATGCGCTCACCGATCATTGTCTTGGGGTCGCCCAAGGGATAGACCGCGCCGATGGCTTCACTAGACACGCCGCCGGTGGTTACCCCCACGATCAAATGGCGCTTTCCCGACATGCACCCCGAGGGGCGCAAATATGTGTTCATTTCCGGCGTGCTCACGCTGATCGCCTTGTGGTGGTTCGGCTGGTTCCTCGCCTGGCCGTTCATCGGCCTGACCATCTGGGTCGCCGCCTTCTTCCGCGATCCCGTGCGCACCACACCGCAGGGGGAGGGGCTGATCATCGCGCCTGCCGACGGGCTGATCACGATGATCGAGCGCGTGCCGGTACCGCGCGAGCTCGCCGGCGAGAATGGCCTCGGCGATGCGCCTTTGGTGCGCGTCTCGATCTTCATGTCGGTGTTCGACGTGCATATCAATCGCACACCGATCGCGGGGACGATCCGCCAGGTCGTCTATATCTCGGGCAAGTTCCTCAACGCCGACCTTGACAAGGCGAGCGAGGAGAATGAGCGCCAGCACATCGTAGTCGAGGGCCGCGACGGGCAGCGCGTTGGTTTCACCCAGATCGCGGGTCTTGTCGCGCGGCGCATCCTCGGGTTCGTGAAGCCGGGCGACATGGTCGCGACGGGCCAGCGGATCGGACTGATCCGATTTGGCAGCCGGGTCGACGTCTATCTTCCCGACGATATCGCGCCGCAGGTCGCGCTCGGCCAGCGTAGCGTTGCGGGCGAGACGGTGCTGGGCCGGCGCGGGCTGAGTGCGGCGACCGGCATCGCGCAGTGAGCTGCCCTATCAAGATGATTCCATGAGACGACCACTTCCCCGGCGCACGCCGCGCGGGCTGCCGCTCCGCGCAGTGGCGCCCAACGCCGTCACGGCGCTTGCCCTGTGTTTCGGACTGACCGGCATCCGCTACGCCATCTCGGCGGAATGGGAGACGGCCGCGACGATGATCATGATCGCGGGTGTGCTCGACGGCCTCGACGGCAGTGTCGCACGGCTGGTTCGCGGCGAAAGCCGATTCGGGGCAGAGCTGGATTCATTGTCCGACGCGATCTCGTTCGGCGTGTCGCCGGCGATCATCCTGTATCTCTGGTCGCTTCGCGGCATACCGCGCATCGGCTGGATCGTCGCGCTGGTGTTCGCGGTGTTTTGTGCGCTTCGCCTGGCGCGCTTCAACGCCAATATCGATGTGACCGAACAGCCCCATAAGTCCGCGGGATTCCTGACCGGGATTCCCGCGCCGGCCGGCGCCGGGCTCGCGATGCTGCCGCTTTATCTGTCCTTCTGGAACGACCTGCCCTGGCTGCGCTCGCCCTGGCTGGTCGCGCCCTGGGTCGGCCTGACCGCGATCCTGATGGTGTCGAGCTTCGCAACTTATAGCTGGTCGTCGCTCAAGCTGAGGAACAATATCCGGTTCGAGGCGATCGTGGTGGTCGTGATCCTGGGCGCGGCGCTGATTTCGGCGCCGTGGCACACGCTATCGGGCATCTGCATCGCCTATCTCGCGACGATGCCGTTCAGCGTGAGCGCCTATCGGCGCGTCAGGCGGCTGCGCGGAACGCCTGCGGCCGAGCCGCAATTGCCGTTGCCGACACCGGACGAACACGGGCGCGAAGGCGGCGATCGCTGAGGACCAGCATCGGCATCGCGACATGACCAGGATCGGTCTCACCGCGGAGCAGTGCCGCGATCCGCGGCAGCGCCGGCACCAGCGTGAACGCGAATACGGAGCCCGCAGCGGCGAAGGCGCCAGCGAAAACCAACATCCCGAGAACAGCCATCATCGCCCAACTCCCTGATTCCATGGGCAGAAACCTGAATCGAATAACCGCGAAACCGCGTGTTCCGTTCCATGCTCCTGTTACGGGCACTGTATGTTCCCTTAGTGTTCCTGCTGTCAACGCTTGATTTAAGCTGAGTCGTCCGCTAGAGGGCCCGCCTTCACACCGCATGGGAAGCACACATAGCCGGTGTCCGGGGCAACTCGGATTACTCGCTTCCCAGAGGCACAACCGGAAAGGAACTATCTTATGGCGGCTCCAGTCGTCACCATGCAGCAATTGCTCGAAACGGGCGCGCATTTCGGCCACCAGACCCACCGCTGGAACCCGAAGATGAAGCCCTACATCTTTGGCGACCGCAACGGGGTCCATATCCTCGATCTTTCGCAGACCGTGCCGCTGTTCGCGCGCGCTCTCG
>NZ_JAQGLC010000314.1 GCF_028293085.1 Sphingomonas bacterium | reverse complement strand
TGCGCCAGCGCCTGTTCGCGCCGTTCGTTGAGGAACTGGGTGGTTCTTGCGATCTGGCGATCGACGTCGGTCATTTACACGGCTTCCAGCTTGAAGGTTTCGCCCCCGCTGCCCGAATTCTGCGCCGCGCCCTCCGCCCGGGCGATATAGCCCTTCGACTTCTCGACTTCCTGGCCGAGCACATTGACCGTGGTCTTCATCGAATCGAGCGCCTTCAGCTTGAAGGTGTCGATCGCATCCATCGTGTCGTAGATATTCTGGAAGGCGCGCTGCAGCGTCTCGATCGGGATGATCGAGCTTGCCGCCTGTTCGTGGATTGTCGCGGTCTGGCTCTTGAGCAGCTTGCCGGTCGAATCGATGATCCCCGCGGTCGTGGTGTTGAGCGCGGTGATCTGTTCCAGCACCAGCTTCTGATTGGTCAGCGCCTGGGCGACGGTGACGGCGGTGCGGAGCGCAGAGACAGTCGTGGTGGAGGAGCGGTCGACGCCCTTCACCAGCTCGACATTGTTCTTCTTGACGAGATCGAGCGCGAGATAGCCCTGCACCGTCACCGCCATCTGGGTCAGCAGGTCCTGGGTGCGCTGGCGGACATAGAAGAGCGCGCTTTCGCGGATCGCCTTGGCCTTGGCCGGATCGGTGTGATCGAGCTCGTTGGCCTTTTCCTCGAGCCGGTCGTCCATCGTCTTGGACAACAGGATCATCTGCTCGAGCCGGCCCATCGCGGTCCACAGATTGGAACGCTCCACGTCGATCGCGGCATTGTCCATCAGCAGCTCGTCCTTGCCGCCGCCCAGGCTCTTCAGGATCGAGGCGATATGTGTCTGTGAGCTTTTATAGCCGTCGAAATAATTGCGCATCGAATTGCCGAACGGGATGATCCCGAACAGCTTTTTCGGCGCCAGCAGATTGCCGTGCTTGCCCGGATCGAGATCCTCGATCGTCCGACGCAGCTCGGCAAGATCGGCACCGACCCCCGATTCCTGGTTCATCGCCTTCACGGGACGATCGAGGAAACGGTTCGATTGCCCCGCCGCCTCACGGATTTCCTTCTGCCCCATCGCGCTGATCGCATCGACTCGCTTGCCGAATTCGGGCGAGTTCACGTCCTGCGCGATCAGATCGTCGATGAAGGTCTCGACCCGCTCCTGCAGCTGGGTGCGCTTGGCGTCGTCGACTGGCACCAGCCCCACGGCTTTTTCGGGCGCGACCGCCGGTACGGGGTCGGGCGGGGTCAGCACCAGATCGGTGGTCGCGTCTTGGATTTCCGTCGCCATCACTCTCTCCACGCAGTCGCCGACCTAAATGACGGCGATTCGAGCGCGCTTCAAGTGTATCATTCAACTATAACACTTGTCACGAGCCGACACGGTAGCCGAAAAGCGTTGCGCAATCGATGGCGGACGCGTCAGATGCCCTACGTTGGACAAGAAGGGAGGGGGCCATGCTTGGGGTAATGCGCCACGCGCTGGGCGCGGTTCTGGCGCTGATCGCGACCGGATTGCTCGCGGTGGCGGCTCCCGCCGCCGGGTTGCAGGAAACGGTCGACCCGAACCGGCTGCCCCCGTCGCTCAACCCCGCCCGGCTTCCCAACGGCCTGGCGAAAACGCCGCCAATGGGCTGGAACAGCTGGAACAAGTTTGCCTGCAACATCAGCGAAAAGACGGTGCGGTCGGTCGCCGACGCCATGGTGACGAGCGGGATGCGCGATGCCGGCTATCACTATGTCGTGATCGACGATTGCTGGCACGGCGTGCGCGACAAGGATGGCTTCATCACCGCCGACGCGGCGAAATTCCCGTCGGGGATCAAGGCCCTCGCCGATTATATTCATTCGAAGGGGCTGAAGTTCGGCATATATTCCGACGCCGGCATGAAAACCTGCGGCGGCAGGCCGGGCAGCCAGGGGCACGAATATCAGGACGCGATCACCTATGCGCGCTGGGGCGTCGACTATCTGAAATATGACTGGTGCTCGACCGGCAGCCGCAATGCCGAGGAAGCCTATGCGCTGATGGCCGACGCGCTCAAGGCGAGCGGGCGCGATATCGTGCTCAGCATCTGCGAATGGGGCCAGAACCGCCCGTGGCAATGGGGCGCGAAGATCGGCAATCTCTGGCGCACCACCGGCGATATCTGGGACAGCTTCTCGGGCACCGACAAGGAACATTGGTGGGCGCACAACCTGCTCGACATCGTCGACCGGAACGAGCCGCTCTGGCCTTTTGCCGGCCCCGGCCACTGGAACGACCCCGACATGCTGGAAATCGGCAATGGCGGCATGACCGACACCGAATATCGCACCCATTTCAGCCTGTGGGCGATGATGGCCGCGCCGCTGATGGCGGGGAACGACATTGCCGCCATGAGCCCCGAGACCGGCGCGATCCTGCTCAACAAGGACGTGATCGCGATCGATCAGGATCCGCTCGGCATTCAAGGCCGGCGCGTGCGCGACGATGGCGACCAGGAAGTCTGGGCCCGGCCGCTGGCGGACGGCGGACGCGCGGTGATCCTGCTCAATCGCGGCAAGGCGCCGGCGGCGATCGAGGTGGACTGGACCGAACTCGGCTACCCGCGCGGGATGAAGGCGGGTGTGCGGGATCTGTGGGCGCACAAGTCGCTCGGGCGATCGGCCGGCAGCTTCTCGGCGACGGTGGAGCCGCACGGCGTCGTGATGGTGCGCCTGCTGCCGTGACGCTCGTCGTCAGGTGTGCGGCGGCGTCTCATACTCCATCGCGCCGATGTCGTTGCCTTCGGTATCGAGGAAGCGGATCAGCGCGCCGACCGTCGGGATCACGCCCTTGGCATAGGTGATGGTGCCGCCATTGGCCTCGACCAGAGCGGCGATCGCATCGACATCGTCGACCGAGAAGGTCGGTTCCACACCGTTGAGGCCGGTCCCGGTACGCGGCGCCTGGCGCTTGTGCATCAGTCCGGTGATCCCGGGCGCGGCCTCGTCCCCGGTATGGATCAGGTAGAAGCCCGGCGGCCCCCAGGGCTCGAATTCCCAGCCGAACACGGCTTCGTAAAAGGCGCGGGCACGATCCACGTCGTCGACATGGATGGCGAAGGAGGCGAGGTTTGCTGGCATGGGCGCATCCTGCGCCGCTGGTGCGCGAGCCGCAATAGCGCTATTCTGCCAATGAATGTCGCAAAAACGTCGTGGCGCGGCCGACGAGCCCTATCTGGTGGTGCGCAGCGCCGCGTCCGATCTCGCGCCCGGTCAGGCTATCCGCGAGCATGCCCATGACTGGCACCAGTTGATCCACGCCACCAGCGGCGTGCTGA
Organism: Sphingomonas bacterium; assembly: GCF_028293085.1. Classification (GTDB taxonomy): domain Bacteria; phylum Pseudomonadota; class Alphaproteobacteria; order Sphingomonadales; family Sphingomonadaceae; genus Sphingomonas. The sequence goes on along the minus strand of NZ_JAQGLC010000314.1, from coordinate 18,775 downwards.
TGATCGCGACCGGTGGCGGATCCTGGGTCGTGCCGCCCAGCTGGGGCGTCTGGGTGCCGGCCGGCATCCGCCACGCCATCCGCGCCTCGGGTCACAGCGCCTTCCGGACGGTCTATGTCGCGCCCGGCTGCGTTCCCGGCCTCCCGGATGCCTGCACCGCCGTCACCGTCTCGCCGCTGCTGCGCGAGCTCATCCTGCGCGTCGTCGCGATCGGCATGGTCGATCGGCGCGACACGATCGAATCGGCGCTGGCGATCCTGTTGCTCGACGAGATGCGCCGATCGCCGGTCCCGCCCTTCAACCTGCCCGAGCCGCAGTCCGACGCCACCCGGCGCGCCGCTCAGTGGCTTTTCTCGGGCGAGGCGGAAGCGGCGATTCCGGATATCGCCCGCGCGGCGGGGCTCAGCGTGCGCGCGCTGGAACGCCGCTTCGTCGCCGAGACAGGCATGAGCCTCGGCCGCTGGCGCCGGCACGGTGCGCTGCTGGCCTCGCTCGAACGCCTCGGCTCCGGCGCGAGCGTCAAACAGGCGGCGGCCGCTGCCGGCTATGCCACGCCGAGCGCCTTCGTCGCGGCGTTTCGAGCGTTGTTCGGCACGACGCCCGCGCGTTATTTCGCGACGGACTGATTCCTATTGCAGCGTGGTCGTCGTCCGGATCGCCTCGACCATGCCGGGAATCCAGTGATCGCCGTCGCGCAGACGGAAGGTGTTGGTATAGGCCCAGGCGCAGCTCTGCACGCCGACCGAGGCATAGGCGGCGGTGATCGTGCCGTAATAGTTGATCCGCTCGCTCACGGGCACGCCCGCGACGTCGTTCGCGCCATATTCGCCGACGAAGGGCACACGGCCCGTGCGGCTGATATAGTCGCGCACCGTCTGCAGATTGCGGTCGATCTCGGCGATGTCGGCGGTGCCGCCGAAAACGCGCCCGAGCGGCGGAGTGGGCGTCACCCAGGTCGCGCCCTGGTGAGTGAACTGGAACGGATCGTAATAATGAAAGGTCGGCACGACATAGGGGTCGGCCGGCATCGGCAGCGTCGCGAGCGAGCCGATGCCGCTATAGCCCTCGCCGCCGACGATCACCGGCCGCGTCGGGTTGGTCTTGCGGATCTCGGCAAGCGCCGGCGTGATCACCGACGGCAGCCTGGCGTTGGTCAGCGCGTCATGCGGCTCGTTGATCAGCTCGAACCAAACGGTCGAGGGTGCGCTCGCGAAGGTTGTGGCGATCTGCTTCCACAGGCCCGCGAAGCGAACTGCGTTGCCGTCGGGATCGGCCATCAGTTCATCGTAATTGTGCAGGTCGATGATCACGTTGAGCCCCGCCGCCGTGGCTAGATCTACCACATGGCGAACGCGCGTCATGAACGCCGCATCGATCGTGAACGGTGCAGCCGTGCTGGCATGGCCCGAGAAGCGCACCGGCAATCGCACGCTGGTGAATCCCGCGGCCTTGATGATGGTAAAATCGTCTTCCGCGATGGCGCGGCCCCAATCGCCTTCGTTCGGCGCCTCGAGATGGTTGCCCATATTGACGCATTTGCCGAGCGGCAGCGCGATGCCGGCGGTGGGATGGGCCGCGGCGACAGGTGTGTAGAGCGCCGCAGTCGAGGTCGGGGCGGGAGTCGGTGTCGGGCCAGGCGCGGGCGAGGGGGCCGGCGCTGGAGCCGGTGTGGAAGGCGATGCCGTCGCGCCGCCGCTGCATCCGGCCACGCAGAGCGCGAGCATGCTGATCAGTGCCAGCGGTTGCTTCATCGGACATCTCTCCTGCGCGCGCCGCCGTCTGCGCCAGCATGGCCGGCCGCTGCGAAGGCTATTGTCGAACGTTGTCAACGTGCACGCGAGCGGCGGTGTGCGCAATCATGAATCTGTCGGTGGGAATGCGGCGCTGGAGGCCGCGCCGATCTTCAAGCCGCGTCGGCGATTCGGTCCCGCTGCCAGACCGTGAAGCGCGCGTTTCGCGTCGACCGCATCGCTTGCCGCATCGCGGGCTTGTCGAAGCCCATGCCGTCGCCAACCTGATCGATCAGGTCTTCGCTCAGCACCGTCCCGGTCGGCACCACGAATACGATGTGGTCGCGGTCGTCCACCAGCAACCAGCAAAGATCGGTCGGAAAGGGGCCGGTATCCCAGGTTTCGATGATGACCCGCGCTACCTTGCCCTGCAGGAGGTGCGAGGACAGTTCGTCACCTTGCTCCGGCCGGTGCCGGCTCACCCGTGGCGCAGTCTGGCCCTGGCCCATGCCATCCAGCATCTGATGAAAAATATCGAGCAGTTTCATTCGTTCCCCCGCCATTGTGATACGCCCCCGCGAGGCCGCGAGAAAGCGGCAATCGGTTCGAATGGCGGGAAAAATGCGACATTCCCGGACAGGCGTCACATAACGTGACGACATCCGCCCTTTCCGCGGCGCAGCAATTGCGCTATCGGCGCCCGCAACCATTTCCCTGCAAAATATCGAGTATCCCAATGAGCCTCCGCAACGTGGCGATCATCGCCCATGTCGATCACGGCAAGACAACCCTGGTCGACCAGCTCTTTCGCCAGTCCGGCACTTTCCGCGACAACCAGCGCATCGAAGAGCGCGCGATGGATTCGAACGACCTCGAAAAAGAGCGCGGGATCACGATCCTGGCCAAGTGCACGTCGGTCGAATGGGACGATCATCACGGTCACAAGACCCGCATCAACATCGTCGACACCCCCGGCCACGCCGATTTCGGCGGCGAGGTGGAGCGCATCCTGTCCATGGTCGACGGCGTCGTCCTGCTGGTCGATGCGGCTGAGGGTGCGATGCCGCAGACCAAGTTCGTCACCGGCAAGGCGCTGGCGCTGGGCCTGCGCCCGATCGTCGTCGTCAACAAGATCGACCGCAGCGATGCGCGCGCGCAGGAAGTGCTCGACGAGGTGTTCGATCTGTTCGTGTCACTCGACGCCAATGACGATCAGCTCGATTTCCCGGTGATCTTCGCCAGCGGCCGCAACGGCTATGCCGGCGACAATCCCGATGTCCGCGAGGGCACGCTGGCGCCCTTGTTCGAGACGATCGTGAGCCACGTACCGCCGCCCTCGGCCGACCCGGACGGTCCGTTCAAGTTCCTCGTCACGCTGCTCGACCGCGACAATTTCCTCGGCCGCATCCTGACCGGCCTGGTCTTTTCGGGCTCGGTCAAGACCAACATGCCGATCCACGCACTCGATCCCGATGGCAATATCGTCGAGACCGGCCGCGCTTCGCGCATCATGGCGTTCCGTGGTCTCGAGCGCGTGCCGGTGGACGTGGCGAATGCCGGCGACATCATCTCGATCGCCGGCCTGACCGTCGCGACCGTCGCCAACACCATCGCCGATCCGTCGGTGAGCGAGCCGCTCCACGCCCAGCCGATCGATCCGCCGACGCTGTCGATGCGCTTCGCGGTCAACGATTCGCCGATGGCGGGCCGCGAGGGCACCAAGGTGACGTCGCGCATGATCCGCGACCGCCTGTTCCGCGAAGCCGAATCGAATGTCGCGATCAAGGTGACCGAGGCTGCCGACAAGGACAGCTATGAAGTCGCGGGCCGCGGCGAGCTTCAGCTCGGCGTGCTGATCGAGACGATGCGCCGCGAGGGCTTCGAGCTCTCGATCGGCCGTCCGCGCGTGCTGTTCCGTGACGGCGAGGGCGGCCGCGAGGAGCCGTACGAGACCGTCGTGATCGACGTGGACGACGAATATTCCGGCACGGTCGTCGAGAAGATGGCGAGCCGCAAGGCCGAGCTGACCGATATGCGCCCCTCGGGCGGCGCCAAGACGCGCATCACCTTCAGCGCGCCCTCGCGCGGCCTGATCGGTTATCATGGCGAGTTCCTGTCGGATACGCGCGGCACCGGCATCATGAACCGGCTGTTCGAGAAATACGGCCCCCACAAGGGCCAGATCATCGGCCGCAAGAACGGTGTGCTGATCTCGAACGGTTCGGGCGAGGCCAACGCCTATGCACTCGGCCCGCTCGAGGAACGCGGCATCCTGATGGTCGCGCCGGGCGATCCCCTGTACGAGGGCATGATCATCGGCGAGAACGCCAAGACGGACGACCTCGAGGTCAATCCGATGAAGGCGAAGCAGCTCACCAACTTCCGCGCTTCGGGCGGCAAGGACGACGCGATCCGCCTGACCCCGCCGAAGCGGCTGACGCTGGAGCAGGCCATCGCCTATGTCGACGACGACGAGATCGTCGAGGTGACGCCCAAGTCGATCCGGCTGCGCAAGCGCTATCTCGACCCGCACGAGCGCAAAAAGGCCTCGCGCGCCAAGCAGGCAGCTTAACGCTTGGCAGCGGGCGCGCGATCGGTTTAGCATACCCCCGGATCAACCGGGGGGATGACGATGAATCTTTTGACGCGGCCTTGGCGCCTCTACGCCGATTTTTCCGGGCGCTCGCAGCGGACCGAATATTTCCTGTACTTCATCGTGCTTTACGGCGCGCTGATTGTGCTCGCGATGCTCGGCGGCGTGTTCGCGCAGGGCGGCTATTTCCAGGGTTTCCAGAATCTCGGTTCGGGCATCGCCATGACGATCCTGGTCGTGCTGGGGCTCGCCTCGATCATCCCGAGTTGGGCGGTCACGGTGCGGCGGTTGCACGATCAGGACAAGTCCGGCTGGTTCGCCCTGCTGAGCTTCATCCCCTATGTCGGCGGGCTGATCCTCCTCGTGCTGGCCTTCCTGCCGGGCACGGATGGCGAGAATGATTATGGCTTCGATCCCCGCACGGAAGAGGCCGAGGATCCGGACCGGTTGAGCGACGTCTTTTCCTGATCCGGCCCGCGGGCGCGGTCAGGCGCTCGCCAATGCCATCAGCACGGTCCATTCCGCATCCCGCACCGGCGATACGGAGAGTCGCGACTGGCGCAGCATCTCCATGCCCGCCAGCTTCGGCTCCGCCTTCATCGCCGCCAGCGTCACCGGCTTCTTCAGTGCGTCAACCGGCTTCACCGCGACCGAGACCCAGCGCGGCTCGTCGCCGTCCTGCTGCGCGGTGCGGGTGATCTCCAGCACGCCGACCGCCGCTTTCTCCTTGCCCGAATGATAGAAGAACCCGCGGTCGCCGACCGCCATCGCCTTCAGGTGCAGCGCCGCGGCCGGATTGCGCACGCCGGTCCATTCGGTCTGGCCCTCGCGCACGAGATCGTCCCAGCTATAGCTTTCGGGTTCGGATTTCAGCAGCCAATACGCCATGTCGCCCTCCGCTTGTCGACGCGACCTTAGTTCGGGTGAGGCCGGTTTCCAACGCACCGCCAAGATTAACCACGCTGAACGCCTCCTAAACAGCGCATTCCGGACGGGTTCAGACCGACTCGGCTACTTCTTGCAACAAGCTGGCGTCCTCCGCGTTACTCACCAAGCGGACAAGGGCTGGCTGGATAGAGGAGGTTCGAGATGAACAGTTTGATGAAGAAAGCCGGGCTCGGCGTGGCGCTTGCCGCGACCGCGCTCACCGTCGCCGCGCCCGCGGATGCGCAGCGCTATCGCGGGCATCGCGGTCACGACAGCACCGGTCCCGCGATCGTGGCGGGCATCGCGGGTCTCGCGATCGGCGCTGCCATCGCGTCGGATCACAGCCGCGACCGCTATCGCGACGATTATTACCGCCAGCGCGGCTATGCGCCGAATTACGATGACGGCTATTATCGCAGTCACGGCTATTATCCGACCAACGGATATTACGCCTACGACTATCAGCAGCGCGGCTACAGCGGCTGCTATATCGAACGGCGCTATGATCGCTGGGCCCACCGCAACGTGCGGGTCCGGGTCTGCCGCTAACGGCATCGCCTGACTGACGAGACGGCGTGGAGCTTGCTCCACGCCGTTTTCGCATTCGCTCTCTGGCATCGCGCCGCATTTTGCGCCATGAGCGCGAGCCTTATGACCGACACACCGCCAGACCGGCTCTCGTCCAACCCGCGCAGCCCTCATTTCGACGAGGCGTTGCTCTCGCGGGGGATCGGCATCCGCTTCAAGGGCGCCGAGCGCAAGGACGTGGAGGAATATTCCCTCTCCGAAGGCTGGATCCGCGTCGCGCTTGGCAAGAAGGTCGATCGCCACGGCAATCCGCTGACGCTCAAGCTGAGCGGTCCGGTCGAGGCGTGGTTCGAGCATCCCGCCGCCGATGCGGAAGGCGAAGCGGAAGCCTGAGACCCCCTTGGCGTCAGCGCCAGTCGAAGGCTTCCTGCGCCGCTGCCGTCAGCGCGGCCATCGCCGTGCGATAAGGATTCGGCCCATGGCTGATTCGCGCCACGCCTGCACCTGCGACCTCGCGGGCGCCCGGCGCCCCGGGGAACGCCATGAAATTGACCGGTAGCGGCACCGCGCTGCAGACCTTCGCCAGCAGTGTCAGATCGACCAGGCCGGGCACGAAATAGCCGCTCGCGCCGGCCTCGGCATAAGCCTGCCCACGCGCAATCGCGTCTTCGAGCTTCGCCTCGTCATGCGTGGCGGGAGGATTTTGCAGGAAGATGTCGGTGCGGGCGTTGATGAAGAAATCCGGTCCCGTCGCGACGCGGATCGCCTTGATCCGCGCGACCTGGAAGTCAGTCGGATGAAGCCCGTCGCCGCCGACCACCTGATCCTCGAAATTGCAGCCGATCGCCCCGGTCGTCGCCAGCCGCGAGGCGTTCGCCGCGACCGCGGCGGGTTCGACTGCGTAGCCGCCCTCGAAATCGATCGTGACCGGCAAATCGACCGCGCCGGCGATCCGTGTTGCGCCGGCGAGCGCCAGTTCGAGCGGCAGCGCCTCGCCGTCGCCATAAGCGAGCGCCGCCGCGACTGACCAGCTACCGGTCGCGATCGCCCTGGCGCCGGCGCTGGCCACCGCGCGGGCGCTGCCCGGGTCCCAAGCATTGTACAGGATCAGCGGATCGCCGCGCACATGCAGCGCCGCGAAGGCGCGGAATTTCTCGGTCAAGGCCAACCCTCCATCCTTTGCTCGCTATCATGTGAGTCCGCGCAGGCGATTGGTCAACCGCTTCAGGCGCCCGGGCGGTGGTGCCGGGCGCGATGCGTCATAATGGTCGAACATGCCCGGATCGCGCGCGGCGAGGATCTCCACGCGCCGCCAGGTGCCGCTGGCGGGCCGATCGAAGTTCAGGCGCGTATGGGGGAAGCCGCAAGCGGCGAGGATCCGTCGCAGCACGCTCTCGCCGGTCGGAAGCCAGGCGAGGCCGTCGATCCCGGACATCAACAGAGTCCGGCTCTCCTGGTTCAGCACCAGCGCATCCTGCTTGCCCGGGGAGACCGCAGTGTTGAGGACCAGCAGCTCCTTTGTGTGATCGGCGGCGATCCTTAGCCCCGCGACAGGATCGGGGAGGTGATAGAAGAGCCCGCTGAAATAGGTGACATCGAACGGTTCGAGACCGAGCGCGGGAAACTCGGCCAGGCTGCACCGCGCGACGGCGACATCGGCATCAGGGAAATACCGCCCGAGGAACTGCGCCTGGCGGATCCAGTGTTCGCGCGCATCGAAGCCGAAGCAGCGGCCCGCGCCGAGCCGGGCGGCGGCGAAGAGATAGCCGCCGCCGTTGCACGCGCAATCGAGGAAGGACCGCCCCGCCAGGCCCCGCGGGAAGAGGCTGCCGACGAGGCGCATGAGATTGGCGTCGGGATCGATAATGGCGGGCGTGCCGAGTGCCGGATCGGGCTCGCCCTGAAATTCCGGCGCGCCGGTCCGGATTCCCGGCGAGAGCTCGATGTCATGATGCCATGGGCCAAGGCGGCGAATCTCCGCCCTGATCTCATCGGGGGTCAAAGGCACGCCGCCCGGCGTCAGTGCACGAACCGCGCGACCACGTCACGATAGCTCCGCGAGACCTTCACCTGCGCGCCCGATCCCAGCACCAGGAAGCATTCGCCATTGGTATGCGGCTTCACCTCCTTGACCAGATCGAGATTGACGATGGTCGAGCGGTGGACGCGCTGGAAACGGCGCGGATCGAGCCTCTTTTCGAGATCCTTCATCGTCTCGCGCAGGATCAGCGTATTGTCGCCGGTATAGATGCACATGTAATCGCCGGCCGCGTCGATCCGCTCGATCGTGTCGACATCGACCCGGAAGATCTGCCCGCGATCCTTGATATTGATGAGCTTCTCGAAGCGATTGGCCGAAACCTGATCGCCACCGTCGCTGAGATTCTCGACCGAATCGGGCGCGACCTCGGCCAGCACTTCCTTCAGCCGGTCGACCTCCTCGATGCCGCGCTTCTCGTGCAGGCGCTGACGGACGCGGTCGAGCGTGTCGGCAAGGCGCGATTCCTCGACCGGCTTCATGAGATAGTCGACCGCCTGCGCTTCGAACGCCTTCAGCGCATGGTCCGAATAGGCGGTGACGAAGACGAACAAGGGCGGTTCGACCTCCATCAGGCCCTGGACGACGGAGAAGCCATCGAAACCGGGCATCTGGATGTCGAGAAAGACAAGGTCGGGCTTGTGCGTCTTGATGCTGCGGATCGCTTCGCGTCCGTTCTGGCATTTGTCGATGATCTCGACATCCTCGTGCGCGGCGAGGCGGAGCTCCAGCCCCTGGATCGCCAGGGGCTCGTCATCCACCAATATCGTCCGGATCGTCATGATACCTCTCTAACCGGTTCCTCGAGCTGGAACGGAATTTCGATCTCGACTCCGAACCCGCCCCCGGGGATGGAGCGAGTCTCGAAGCGGTGGTCGGGCCCATAAGCCTGAGCGAGCCGCTCCCTTATATTGGCAAGCCCGACCCCGGTTGAAAGGCTTGGCCGCGCTTTCATTTCATTCAAGCCCGGCCCGGTGTCGGATACGGTGATCTGCACCCGATCCCCGGCGAGCCGCGCCGTGACGGCGATTTCGGCGCCTTCTTCCTTGGGCGTGACGGCATATTTGATCGCGTTCTCGACCAGCGGCTGAAGCAGCAAAGAGGGTAAACGGGCCTTGGCGACGCGCGGATCCACCTCGAAACTGGGGCGCAGCCTTTCCTCGAAGCGCATCTTCTCGATCTCGAGATAGAGCTTCAGCGTCTCCACCTCCTGCGCGATCGTGACATGCGCGGTCGGCTCGTTGGCGAGCGTGTAGCGCAGGAAGGAGGAAAGGCGGCTCAGCATCGCATTGGCCCGCTCGGTCTGTTTGAGCAGCACCAGGGTCGAGATCGAATTGAGCGTGTTGAACAGGAAATGCGGATTGAGCTGATAGCGCAGCATCGCCAGCTGCGCCGAGCTCGCGGTGTTCTCCAGCGCGGCGAGCTGATCGATCTGGTCCTCGACGATCAGGTAGAAATTGATTCCGAAATAGAGCGCGGACCAGCCGGCGAGCACGGTGAAATTGAGGAAGATCGTGCCCAGCACCAGACTCAGACTGAGCCCCGGGCTCGAGAATTTGATGAACGAGTAAGCGAAGGCATCGAGCACCGCGTAAAGCAGGGTCGCCGCCGCCAGCGTCAGGATCGTCAGGATCACCGCCGCGATGCGCGGCTGGCCCCGGTAATAATGATAGAGCGTCGAGAGCAGCAGCGTGATGCAATAGCCGACGATCGATTCGACCACGACGAGCAAGGTCGCCGTCAGATCGAGCCCGTTCGAGATGCTCGATACGCTGCGCAGGATCAGATAGCCGGTCCAGCCCGCTGCCTGGAGCCGCCAGAAGGCGCGACCCTTGTCCTCGAAGAACGGCCGCGAGAAGATCGCGGGTTTGGTGAACAATGGCATGGGCAGGGCTCTTAACCCGGCTGGGAGTGATGCGCAAAGTACGGTAGAAGACGGCGGACGAAGCGCCGCCGGTTCGCGCCGGACGGTGGGTGGGAGAGAGAGGCCATGACCGAGCATCAGGATCGCGCGCGGTTCACCGCGATGACCGAGGGCACCCAGGAGGACTGGAGCATCATCGGCGGCCATTTCCGCGATTTTGCAAAGGAGCTGCCCGCCCGGGTGCTGACGCATCTCAAATTGCTCGAGGGCGATTTCGGCGGCTTCCCGATCGACCGGCTCGAACATTCGCTCCAGACCGCGACCCGCGCCCACCGCGACGGGCGCGACGAGCCCTATGTCGTGATGGCGCTGCTCCACGACATCGGCGACACGCTCGGCACCTTCAACCATCCCGAGATCGGTGCCGCGATGCTCAGGCCGTTCGTATCGGAGGAGGTCCACTGGATCGCCAATACCCACGGCGTGTTCCAGGGATATTACTTCTTCCATTATCTCGGCATGGACCGCGACCTGCGCGAGAATTACCGCGGCCACGCGCATTTCGAGGCCTGCGCCGAATTCTGCGAGAAATACGATCAGGCGGCATTCGACCCCGCTTATGAGAGCGCACCGCTGAGCTTCTTCGAGCCGATGGTCGGGCGGGTGTTCTCGCGGCCGCTCAATTCGGTCTACGCCAAGGTGGCCTGACGCGGCTGCGCGATCAGCGACTGAGTCGGTGGTCGGGGGAGCGCGATCTCGGGGAGCGTTCGAGCCTGCGGGCGTGACGGCGAAATTCCCTGTTCCGGCGGCGGAACAGGGAATTTTTTTGCTCTTTCGCCCGATTCCGACAGTTTTCGCCCCGAATCGCACCGTGAAATCAAGAGGTTGAAGGGCAATTCCCTGTTCCTGCGGAACAGGGAAACCGGCGGCACGGAACAGGGAAAAGGCTGGCGCGGAACAGGGAATAGGTGCGGGCGGAACAGGGAATTGGCGCGCCAGCGTGATGGCGCGCGGTTTCGACCGAATCGCGGGATCGGGGATGCGGGCGAGAGCGATCATTGGCGGGAGATGGCACGCCTGGACACTGTGTTGAATCAAGCCAGGCGCGGTGCCTGGCATGACGGCAGTGGATGCTTGTGCCTGCGGGTCAGACCCGCTGCCGGACATTCGGATAGATATGGGACACTGGCATGTCCCATATCTTTTCCTCGAGCCCGGAGCGCTGGGGCGTCTGGGGAGTGCGCCTATTGGGAAATGTCATCAGGGTCGCTGACATTCTCACCAATCTGTACAGATTCCTGTACAGATTGGTGGGGCTCGGGGCCGCCGCCAGCTCGATGGTGGCCGGATATTCTTGCGGCCGATCAACTCGGTTTATGCCCGAGGCGTGGAGGAAGCGAAGGTGGCCCGATCGGGCTGCGGCCGAGCGCCCGCTCGCTCGATCCCGTCCGGGCAAAAAAAGGCCGCCGTCCCGTTGGGGACGGCGGCCTCTTTCGTGTCGGTCTTGACGCTTAGAAGGTGAAGCGTGCGCCAACCCGGATCAGGTAGAGCGAGTTCGCCGTGCTGATCGCGGCCACGTTCGGGTCCCTGTAGGTCGAGTAACGGTACTGAGCGCAGGTTTGCGTCGGCGCAGTGTTGGTGACACCGGCGGCCGGTGCCGTGCCGGTCGCAGTGGCAACGCTCAGGCACGAAACCTGGACAACCGCCGCAGTGTACGGGAAGCCCTGCTGACGCAGGCCGCCCCAATTGTGGTTGAGCAGATTGGGCAGGTTCTCGATATCGCCGAACAGCGAAATCCGCGAATGCAGGAAGCCGGTCGGGATTTCCTGCTCCAGGTGAAGGTCGATGCGCGTGAAGGCGCGCGAGCGGGCGATGTTCTTCGGCGCGATCGTGCCCCGATAATCCTTCAGCTTGCTCGCGTTGATCAGCGTATCGAGCGACGCCTGGGTCGCCGCCGAATCATAGCTTACCAGCGGGTCGCTTGTGCCGGTCGGTACGTACAGCAGATAGCGATCGTTGTTGGACACCGTGCCGAACACCGGCGAGCGAGTGCCCGCATTGTTCTGCATGGTGAAGCTGTACGGACGTCCCGCACGCGTCTCGCCGAACAGCTGGATTACCGTGCGGTAGTCACCGAAGAACGCGTGATCATAGCCGATATTATACTTGTAGGCCCATTTGGTTTCGTCGTTGCTGGTCCCGTACGCCGAGCCGTTGGGATCGTTGGACGGCGTGTTGCCGTACAGCGAGGTGGCGGTCGATGAGGTGGCCGGGCTGACGTCCTTCACGTTCTGACGGGTGTAGCTGCCGCCGAACGAGAGGCCCCAGTCGAAATCCTTGTTGAAGCGAACGACGCCGATATAGCTGCGACCCTTGCTGGTGTTGCCCAGCACGATGTCAGTATTGGTATCGGTCGCCGTCGTGATCGGGCCGTAGCGCGGACGACCGTCGGGCAGCTTGCCGATGACCTGCGAGCGTATATCGGTGAAGGTCACCGCCTGGTTGGTCTTGGTGTACAGCGCGTCGGCGCCCAGCCGGAAGCCGAACAGATTGTAATCGACCGACAGGGTCGCCTTGGTCACCGACGGCAGCCTGAAGTCACGCGCCAGCGACGCGGTCGGTGCAGTCTGCAGCGATGCCAGGTTGGTCGACAGGAAGGTGCTGGCCGATCCGGGGATCACGGCGCCGTTCACATTGTTGAGCGCGTCGGTGCAGACCGCCGCATTCGCGCCGGTATAGGGCGCGGTGCAGGTATTTGCGCCGATAGCCGAGCGCACCACCTGCGAGATCCTGTTGGACAGGACGCCGGTGTTCGAGAAGCTGTTCGACAGATAGATGTCGGGCGAGCCGCCACCGAACACGCCGATACCACCGCGCACCTTCAGGTTGTCGAGCGGTTTCCAGTCGAAGCTTGCGCGGGGCTGGAAGTTGCCGAGGCCCTTATAGGTCTTGGTATTCGTATAGCCGTAGCGCTGGAAGAACGCGCTGTTGAGCGCGACCATGCTGCGCATGCCGTACAGATCGTAGCGGACGCCATAGTTGACGCGGAGCGTATCGCTGACCTGCCAATCGTCCTGCAGGCCGAACGTGTACTGGCTGTACCTGAAGTTCGACGCGACGTCCGGAATGTTGAGCGTGACCGCGTTCTGATAGTCGAACGTGCTGGCGCGCTTGGCGGCGAAATCAGCGAGCGAGTCGAAATAATAGGAACCCGACGAATATTGCAGGAAGGTATTCGTCGTGCGGTTCTCGCTGAATTCGGTCAGCAGCTTGAAATCATGATTGCCGGCGGTGAGGCGGGTCAGCAGCGAGCCACCCCAGGTGTCGAAGAACAGCTCGTTGGTCTGGCGGCTGATATCCGGGCCGAACGCGACGACCGGCGTGCCGGTCGAGCAGGCCGAGACGGTCGAGACGTTGTTGGCGCCGCCCGGGGTCAGGGCCGAGGTCGGATCCGTGCAGACGCGCATCTGAGCGAACGGCGTGGCGCCGAACGGGATCTGATTGACGATGTTGCTCTTGTAAACGAACCGCGCTTCGGTCGACAGCTTGTCGGTCCACTGCGAGTTCAACTGGGCGATGCCAGCGCGGACGACGACGCTGCGGGTATAGGCGTCGGAGGAAAGGCCCAGCGCCGGCGACGTGGTCGAGGTGCTGGTGTTCTGGAGGACGTCGGCCGATTCGAAGGCGTTCACATAAGACAGCGAGAGGCGCTGGCCGTCGGTGATGTTCCAGTCGATCTTGCCGACGATCTTTTCGTCCTTCTGGTTGTTGACCGCCAGGACGGAGCCGGCATCGTAACCATAAGCGGTTTTCGCGGTGGCGATCACGCTGGCCACGGTCGCGTCGCTCAGACCGGGGACCTGGGCAGTGGAGGACGGCGTGAACGGCCGGGGATCGGTGTTGCGCTCGGCCGACACCATGAAGAACAACTTGTCCTTGAAGATCGGGCCGGAGAGCGTCGCGCCATAGGTCTTGCTGTTATAGTTCGGCACGGTGAACAGGGTGGAGCCGATCCGCTTGCCCTGCCACTCGTCGCGGCTTTCCGAATAGAAGCCGGTGCCGTGGAAAGTATTGGTGCCTGACCGCAGCGTCGTGTCGATCACGCCGCCCTGAAAATTGCCCTGGCGAATGTCGAACGGCGCGATCGAAACTGAAACCTGCTCGATCGCGTCATAGGGAACGGGGCCACGGCCGGTCGGGTTCGAGTCAGAGTTAAGACCGAAATTGTCGCCGACCTGGATGCCGTTGATGGTGAAGCGGTTGAAGCGCGGATTGACGCCTGCGAACGACACGGCGCGCGTGTTCGAAAGATCGAGCGTGGCGAACGGATCGCGGCGCTCGATGTCGCGAATGTCGCGGTTGACCGACGCCACCTTGCTGATGTCGGTGCGGGTCATCACCGTTTGGGGTCCGTCGGACGTCACGCCCGCGCCCTTGATCGACGCCGCGGTGACGACGATGTCGCCTTGGGTCGTCGAAGAGATATCGATGGGGAGATCGTAGGGCTGGCCGATGACGGTATAGAGGTCGGTGACCTTGCTGTTGCCCTCGGTGCTCGTGACCTCAACCGTGTAGGGGCCGCCGGCGCGCAGGCCAAGCGCGGTGAACGAGCCCGTCGAATCGGTCGTCGCGTTCGTCACGGTGCCCGATGGCACGTTGGTGACGACGACCTGGGCGCCCGCGACTGGGGCGCCGTTGTTGGTCACCGACCCGCGAATGACCGAAGTCGTTTCCTGGGCGCTGGCCGCCACCGGAACGATGAGCGCAGCAATCGCGGCCCCCAGAAATAGATTATGGCGCATGATTTTCCCCTTTAGGTTGAGTCGCGAGTAGCTCGGTGGATTTCACCGTTGCTGGCCCCATGCGACTCGATTATTTCGGATAAATGACATGGGGGAATCTGCAAGTGGGCTGCAGCATTCGGCCATGCTGCGTTGCAAAAAAGCATCACTTCGCGGAAGCGACAATCTCCGACCAGGCTGCCTCGTCGATCACGCTAACCCCCAGTTCCGCGGCCTTTTTTAGCTTGGAGCCCGCGCCCGGCCCGGCAATCACCAGATCGGTTTTGGCCGATACGGACCCACTGACGCGGGCGCCCAGCGCCTCGGCCTGGGCCTTGGCCTCGTCGCGGCTGATCGTCTCCAGGCTGCCGGTGAAGACGAGCGTCTTTCCGCTCACCCGGGATTCGCGAATATTGGAGACATAGGGGGCCGGGCTGACCTCACTCAGCAGGTCGGCCCAGGCCTCGCGATTATGCTCCTCGGCAAAGAAATCGACCAGCGCTTCGGCCACGACCGGGCCGATGCCCTCGATCGCGATCAGCTCGGCGCGGGCTTCCGCGTCGTCGGCGGCGCGCGTCGCGACATCGGCGACGCGCTCGACCGTGCCGAACGCCTTGACCAGATCGCGGGCGGTGACGCTGCCGACATGGCGGATGCCGAGCCCGAACAGGAAGCGCGCCGGATCGGGGCTGCGCTTGTCCTCGATCGCGGCCAGCAGATTGGCCGCCCAGACGCGCCCGTCCTTCTTGCGCACGAGCAGTTGCTCTTCGGTCAGGCGGAAGATGTCGGCCGGGCTGTGGATCAGGCCGTCGTGGAAGAAATCCTCGATCTGCTTCAGGCCGAGCCCTTCGATATCGAGCGCCCCGCGGCTGACGAAATGGCGCAGTCGCTCGATGCGCTGCGCCGGGCAGATCAGCCCGCCGGTGCAGCGGACATCGACCTCGCCCTCCTCGCGCACCGCCTCGGACTGGCATTCGGGGCAGACAGTCGGGAAGGGCCAGGCGCCGCGGCTCTCGTCGCGCGACAGACTCTCCACGATCTGCGGGATCACGTCGCCGGCGCGCTGCAGTATGACGCGGTCGCCGGGCCAGACGTTCAGCCGCGCGATCTCATGCTCGTTGTGGAGCGTCGCGTTGGTGACGACGACGCCGCCGACCGTCACCGGCGTCAGCCGGGCCACCGGCGTCAGCTTGCCGGTGCGGCCCACCTGGATGTCGATCCGCTCCAGCGTCGTCTGGGCGCGCTCGGCGGGGAATTTATGCGCGAGCGCCCAGCGCGGCGCCTTCGCCACTGCGCCCAGTCGCGCCTGCCAGTCGAGCCGGTCGACCTTGTAGACCACGCCGTCGATGTCGAACGGCAGGTCGGCGCGTTCGGCCTCGATCGTGCGGTAATGCGCCAGGGCCTCGGCCATCCCGTCGACCCGGACGAGCATGTCGCTGACCGGCAGCCCCCAGGCGGCGATCGCGCGCATCACACCATATTGCGTCTCGCCGGGAATATCCGAGGTCTCGCCCCAGCCATGCGCCAGGAAGCGCAAGGGGCGACTCGCGGTGACGGCCGCATCCTTCTGGCGGAGCGATCCGGCGGCGGCGTTGCGCGGATTGGCGAACTGGCGCGCCTTGCTTGCATCTCCGGCCGCTTCGGCCTCGGCAAGCAGCCGGGCGTTGAGCGCGGTGAAATCGGCCTTGGCCATATAGACCTCGCCGCGGATCTCGAACGCGGCGGGCGCTTCGCCGTGCAGCCGTTCGGGAATGTCGCCGATGGTTCGCACATTGGCGGTGACATCCTCGCCGATCTGGCCATCGCCCCGGGTGAGGGCACGGACCAGCACGCCGCGCTCGTAGCGGAGCGAACAGGAGAGGCCGTCGATCTTGGGTTCGGCCGTCAAGGCGACGGGCACGTCCTCGCCGAGGCTGAGGAACCGCCTGACCCGCGCGACGAATTCCGTCGCGTCCTCGTCCGCAAAGCCATTCTCCAGGCTCATCATCGGCCGGGCATGGGCGACCTTGGTCAAATGAGTCGCGGGCGCGGCGCCGACCTGCGCGTTCGGGGAATCGGCGCGGACCAGGTGCGGGAAGGCAGCCTCGATCGCATTGTTGCGGCGAACGAGCGCATCGTAATCGGCGTCCGATATCTCGGGCGCATCGTCGGTATGGTAGAGCCGGTTGTGATGCGCGATCTCGGCGGCGAGCCGCTCCAGTTCGGCGGCGGCTTCGTT
This sequence comes from Sphingomonas bacterium, assembly GCF_028293085.1. GTDB lineage: Bacteria > Pseudomonadota > Alphaproteobacteria > Sphingomonadales > Sphingomonadaceae > Sphingomonas. The sequence continues at coordinate 2,096 of NZ_JAQGLC010000314.1, read as the reverse complement.
GGGCAGGTTGGTGGCAGCGGTCATGTGCGTTCGCTACGGCGCCCGCGTCGACCGATCAAGCATGCTGGGTAATGTGCCGGCCGGGGCGTCCGGTCGGCCACCTCAGCCGGCCTGGATTTGCCATTTGCGGATCGCGGCATAGCCGCAGGCCATGACGCCGAAGGCCAAGAGCAGCAGCCACAACCTTCCCCAGCCGTGCAACGCATCATATCGCAGCGCCGGTGCGGCAAACGACCCGACAAAGCCTGCGAAGACACCAAGGATCTGCCCCCAGCTTTGCCGCGCCCGGGCTATGTCGCGCGCTTCCCGCCGACTGCGCTCGACGCCCACCGATGCGCGGCCGGCCAGTGCCCGGCGCGGCGCGCCGTATGTGCGATGGGTCATCACCATGATTGCGGTGACGATCGCCACCATCGACACGGCGAAGGCGACACCCTGCAATAACGTGCCGAGATGAAGCGCCATGCCGACAAGCACTCCGGCGACGATCGCGGCGATCGTCACAACCGTAAGGCCGATGAGCGACCGCCGCGACTGGCGGTCATAGGTCGCGACAAACGCATCGCGCTCTATCGCGCTGACCGGAATGGCCGCACCGCGTTCGCTGTCTCGGTAGAGATAGCCCCCTTTGCCGTCGCTCTCGAACTGCGCGGCGAACGCGGCGACCATGGTGCTGTTGTCAGGTCCGAGCCTCATCGTGATACTGCCCAGCGTCGGCCGATTACCGGAACCTTCATGCACCTTTGCTACGGCGCGCCTGTGCCATGATCAAGCCGTGTCCGTCGGATTATCGGCGCGGTGACCCAGAGAAGCGTGTTGCCATCAAGTTCGTCTGCGGGCGCGTCGATCCCGGGATCCTCAGGTGGCGGCATCCCGATTCAACGCGGCCGCGATCGGCGGCATCATCCTGACGACCCTCGGCCCCGTGCCGCCGGTTTCTTTCTCATCGTCGATCATGAAAACAGCGGGCTGTTCGGGCTGTTCTCCGCTGCAACGCCGCTGTTCCCGGCGCTGTTATCGCTGCTGTTCCTGCGCTGTTATTTTTCGAGGCGAGGCAGCGGTGGGTTGCGCACAAATCATTGTAAAAAAGTAATTATGTTGTCACTTCTTGGGTTATTGAACAGCGTCCCAAAAACCTCGTCACAGGAACAGCAGATAACAGCGCGCGAAGGTCAGTCCGTGCTGACCCGAGCGTCACACCGTCGGCGCATCGCTTCCCGGCAGTGTGCCGCCATCGGGCTCGTCGTCGGGCTCGTCGATGCCGACATCCTGCAGCCGCGCGAGCAGATCCTCGCTATGCTCGCCGAGACGATAGGCCCTGAGCCAATAGTCGCTCGCCATGCTCGTATCGTGGCGGTCATTGGCGATGTCGCCGAGCACGACATAGGCGGCGGCATTCTCGCTCAGCGCGACCGAGCGTTTCGCGTCCACATAGGCAGCACGCAGCGCGCGCAGGCTGTAATTGGCCGCGGCCCGGCCCGCCAGCGCGGGGGCGTCGTCGGGTGCCACGGCCAGCGCGCGGTCGAAGGCGCGCTTGGCCGCCTGATGCTGCCCGGCGGCGACATCGGCAAAGCCGAGATCGGCCTGCCAGCGGGCGTCTTGGGGGGCGATCGCCGTCGCCATCTGCCAGTCGGCGCGGGCATTGTCGGCGTCGCCGCCCGCCGACCAGGCGCGGGCGCGGATATCGAGCAGCGTGGCGCGCTCCGCTGGCGCGGTCGCGGCGAAGAACGCGGCGCTGCACGTCGCGACGAGATGCGGCGTGCCGTAATGCCGCGCCTTGCCCGCAGCGCGGCACGCGGCAGCGGCATCGCCGGCCGCGTCGTCGCGCCATTCGGCAAGCCGCGCGCGTATCTCGGCGACACGCGCCCTGGTCTCGTCGTCGCCGGCCAGTCTGTCGGCATGGTCGAGATCGGCCTGGGCTTCGGCGAAACGGCCGAGCCAGAGATATTCCGCGCCGCGCTCGGCCAGCGCGACCGCGTCCCACGGCGTGGCCGCGATCACCCGCGTGCGATCCGCCACCGCGCCGGCGACATCGCCGAGCCCGTGCAAGGCCACGGCGCGTTCCTTGAACAGCACGGCATTGCCGCCGCCCAGCG
>NZ_JAQGLC010000277.1 GCF_028293085.1 Sphingomonas bacterium | reverse complement strand
CCACGGTCTCGGTGCCGGTAGCGACGTCGAGGCAGTCGCTCACGCCGCCGGTCTCGTAACAGGCCTGGCCGAAGCCCGGCTGATCCGCGGTCCCGGCGCCCGGCGTGGTGGGCACGCCGTTTACGGCCGCGCCGCCGTTAATGACATAATAATTGGGATCGAGGTTCGTCACCCAATGCGCCGCATCGGTCCAGTTGCCGTTGCCGGCGACCGCCGAGACATAGTGATAGGGGTTGTTGGCCGCGATCCAGTCCCAATAGAGATAGAGCGGCTGGTAGAAGCTGGCGGTGCCATAGCCGTTCGCCGGCTGGCCGTTGAAGAAGCGCGTATAACCGCCCGAGAGCACGCCGATCACGAGCTGCCGGGTATAGGTGCGGTCGAGGATCAGCGGGCCGCCGGAATCGCCGCTCGCGGTGATGCCCTCCTGCGCCACGCCGCCGCTGACGACGGCATTGTCGCGCCACGCGTTGAAATCGAACAGGCTTGCCTGCGCCGAGCCGCGGCGGGGATCGTCGAAGTCGATCCAGTAGAGATTCTGGTTGAGCTTGGGATCGACCGGCGAGCCGAAGATGAAGCCCTCGAAATCGTTGAGCGAGGCAAGCCCGCCGATCATGTTCTCGGCGATGCGGCGGCGATAATCGATGCCGCCGGTCGATCCGGTGACGCCGGTGCCGTTATTGCCATAGCCGTCGATCACGACATGATAGCCGGTGCCCGCCGCCGTGGCGGTGCTGGGGGTCGGCAGCGCCGAGAACAACAGCGCCCAGGTCGGGATGCCCGCCGCCGGCGTGTCGAGCGACGCGATCGCGATGTCCCCGTAGAGGAACCCGACGGCGTCGGGCTCGAGCGACAGCGGGTTATAGGCGACGTAATTGGCGTCGAACATGAAGCGGCTGGTGTTGGTCGCGTAATTGCCCAGCCAGCCGCCGAACGCGCTGGCGCCCGCGACATTGTTGTTGCTGCCGAAGCCGAAGCCGATCGGCTGGCCGCCGGAGTTCTGCCCATAGGCGTTGGCCGCCCGCTCGTTCACGCAGTGCGCGGCGAAGATCACGGTGCGCGGGTTGATCAGCGTGCCGGTGCACAGGCTGATGAAGCCGGTCTGCTCGTCGACGATCATCTGGCCGACGCCGGTGACGTTGTTGGGGTCGCGCGCGGTGGTCGGCGTGCCCGGAGGGCCCGCGATCACGATCTGCGGATCGAGATAGGTGCTGACCGGAACCAGCGTCTGCGGCTCGCGGTAGAAGTTGGTGGGTCCGGTCGAGCCGCCGTCCTGCGCCTCGCGATAGGAATTGGTCGGATCCTCGATATTGGAACTCTGCGCCTGCGCCGCGCTGCCGATGACGATCGACATCGTCGCCGCGGTGGCGAGCAGCAGGGTGCGAGTCCGCGCGGACGAACCGCGAACAGCGTTCTTAATCATTGATAATCCCCCGTTTTCGGTAAAACTGCCCGAATTCTTTCATTTACATGAACAAAGGCTATCGTCGCTTCGGGGCAAGCTCAAGCGCCGATGTGGCCGTAACGGGATTGTATGCGGTCCGGACCTATAATCGCGCCGGACTGTGGCTTGTAGGCAACAAGTGCCAAGAGCCGGCAAGAGGGATGGGAGCATCGCCCTTGATCTCGCTCAATATCGAGGCGCGTCGGCGGTCTGTCGCGCCAGTCGGTTCATTACGGCTCGCTAACTATATGATCGCCCGACTGTCGCCGATTAGGGATCACGAACCGCGCCGGCGTGCCTCGTCGACGATCACGATAGCGAAGGTCTGCAGGACAAGCTCTGTTCCGCAGCCATCCATCGTCGCCATTGCTGGAACTGGCGCCACAAAAACTCCGGTTACGCTGACATATTTGCGGCTCATTTTTTGCCTGTTTGTGGATGACCGCGTGCGGATCGGGATCAAGTGTTCCCGGGCCAATCGCGGGTGAAGTATACGTCATCGTGCCTGCTGGAAAGGCGCCATCATTTACGACATACCTGGCCTCTCTGGTTGGAAAGTATGGAATGACCCCGAATTTGGGTCAGGCCACCGATGACAGGGGATATTCACTCCATGTGCTTGATGCCACGAGCTCATCGGTAAGACTCCGGAGTGAAAATGTGCTTCTAAGCGGGCAGGAAGAAACAGGATTGTGCGGTATTTACACCGAGCCGCACTCCGATCCGGGGCAATATTTTATTTCGGTGAGCCCGAGTACGCAAATGGCTGATCCACGCGACTCGCGTGAGTTGCTCGTCAAAATGGTTCAAGATTTGAAAGTTGATGGTTACGATGTTCGGTCGAAGCCGGTAATGTGTAGCTCGCAGTCCAAGATAGACAGTGATGGTTGAGAGATCCAGCGAGGTTGCGACTTATATAATAGAAAATAATAGTTGTTAGTAACGCGGGAGGGATGGATATTGTCAGATCTAGATATTATTATATTTAGTATCGTCAGCGGGATCGTTATGGGAATTGGATCAATATTCACACTTACGCTAAATTTTAGGGTTAGTGCTGCTGTAAGTGTAAGATGCGGGATCGCCGTTGGAATTTTTGTGACTATTGCACTTATGTTAATTATGATAAACTCATAAACCCATTGCGAAGGTTTGATGTAACGCGATTCCGGTGCATTGGGCTCAATTGTTGATCTCCGGGGGGCGGGTCCACTTAATTGACGCGGGAGCGACCCGACGATGCCCGGACTTCGATCGGCGCCGGCAACGCGGGGCCCCTTGCGGTGCACTCGCGGTCATCCGCAGCGCGTCGGCATGATTCAGCCAAAACCTAACGGTGCTATTCGCTTGACTATGGTTAGAGTTGCTCGACCGGTCCGGATCGGTTCCGGAGAAGGTTCGATCGGAACCGCCGGCCCCTGTCACCGTGATCGTCACCGTGATCACAGCCGGTTCCTTACGCCTCGCTAACTATATGCCCGGCCCGACTGTCGCCGATCAGGGATCACGATCCGCGCCGGCATGCCTCATCGCCGTTAAAGCAGCCAAACGCGAAGCGGGAGAAGTTAAAACGAACTGCAGCCGCTCAATTGCACCCGTCAGTGAATGGTCCGGATGTGCGGGACGGGCCGTCGGGATGATTGCGTGCGGCGAGCGTCTCCGGCAGGGGCGACGCCTACTACAGCCAATTCGGGGAGCTCCCATCATGACCATCACCCGTATCGATGCAGGCCAGCGCATGAGCCAGGCCGTGATTCACCGCGATACCGTCTATCTGGCGGGGCAAGTCGGCGCGCCGGGCGAGAGCGTGACTGCGCAGACGACCGCCGTGCTGGCGCAGATCGAAGCGCTGCTCGCGCGCACCGGCAGCGATAAATCGAAAATCCTGACCGCGACGATCTGGCTGGCCGACATGGCCGATTTCGCCGAGATGAACGCGGTGTGGGACAAGTGGGTCGGCGGGCAGGACGCGCCGGCGCGGGCGACCGGCGAGGCGAAGCTGGCGACGCCGGATTACAGGGTCGAGGTGATTGTCGTCGCAGCGCGGTGAGCGACCGGGAAGGTGCCCGCGATCACGCCGGGACCCAATTGGTCGGGGAAAGAGGATTCGAACCTCCGGCCCCTGCCTCCCGAAGGCAGTGCTCTACCGGGCTGAGCTATTCCCCGACCAGGGATCGAGCCGCGCTGTCTCGCGCGGCAAGGCGACGGCCCTTAGCCGAGCGTTTGGCAGGCATCAACCCCGCATTCTTCGCCGGGTGAAAGAAGCCGGGTTCAGCTCCGCGCGCCGAGCATTTCCTCCACGCTGGTGAATTTCTCGCGCGGCGCGCCGTCGCGGGCGCGGGCGGTTTCGGCCGCCTCGATCTTCTGCCAGTCGCGAAAGGTGACCACGTCCACGCTGCGGCTCGCCAGCAGCGAATCGAGCCCCGGCCGCCCCGCCTTGCCGCTATTCCCCGTGAAATCGGCCGCGATATGCTCGGCGATCAGGAAGCCATCGGGCCGATTGGTCCCGATCGTGCCCGTAGGCCCGCGCCGTGCCCAGCCGACCGCATAAAGCCCGGGCGCAATCCGGCCGTCGGTATTGGCGAAGCGCCCGAGCTTCTCGTCATAGGGCACGCCCTCGATCGGCGGCGTGCGGTAGCCGATGCAGCTGATCACGAGGCTCGCCGGCACTTCATAGGTCTCGCCGGTGCCCGAGGCGCGGCCCTCGGCATCGATCGCGGTGCGCTCCACGATCACCCGCTCGGCCTTGCCGTCGCCTTCGACGCGAACGGGCATGGCGTAGAAGTCGAAGTCGATATGGATCTGCTTCTCTTCGGTCCGCGTCGCGAAATCGCGCAGGTGAGTGACCGACTTGCGCTGGCCCGGGTCGAGCGCCGCATCCGCCTCCAGCGGCGGCAGATCGGCCGGATCGACATGCGGCACCGCGCGCGCCAGATGGCCGAGTTCGCCCAGCTCCTTCGGCGTCATCGCGATCTGGTGCGGCCCGCGCCGCGCCAGGATGGTGATCCGGTCATGCACCGCGGTGCCGAGATGATCGAGCGCGTGGCCGACGATATCCGATCCGGCGAACTCGCTCTCCGCCTTGGCGAGGATCCGCGCGACGTCGAGCGCGACATTGCCCGCGCCGACCACCACCGCACCCGGCCCGTGCAGCGGCGGGTTGAGCCCGGCGAAATCGGGATGGCCGTTATACCAGCCGACGAACGCCGCCGACCCCACCACGCCCGGCAGGTCGTCACCCGGCACGCCGAGCGGCTTGTCGGCCGGCGCCCCGGTCGCGATCACCACCGCGTCGTACAGATTGCCCAGCTCGGCGATCGTCACGTCCTTCCCGACGCTCACATTGCCGACGAAGCGGACATTGTCGCTGAGCGCCACCGCCTCGTAACGCCGCGACACCCCCTTGATCGACTGATGATCGGGCGCGACGCCGGTGCGGATCAGTCCGTAAGGAACGGGCAGCCGGTCGATGATGTCTACGCGGACGTCGTCGCCGAAGGTCTTCTGGCATGCCTCGGCGGTATAATAGCCCGCCGGTCCCGAACCGATGATCGCGATATGACGCAAAGCCGCTCTCCTGAATTTCGGGGCGATGCTAGCGCCCGCGCGCGACAGGGCAAGCCGTGGCTCGACCCGGGGCCCCGCGGCTTGTATCCGCGCTCAATGTCCCTGCTGGAAATCATCGCGGTCGCGCTCGGTATCGTGAATGTCGCGCTGGTCGTGCGGCGGAGCCTGTGGAACTATCCCTTCGGGATCGTGATGGTGGTGCTCTATGCCCACATCTTCTTCGGCGCGCGGCTGTACAGCGATGCGCTGCTACAGGTCTTCTTCCTCGTGGTGCAGCTTTATGGCTGGGTGCACTGGCACCGCGCGGCCGCCGCGGCGGGCGAGGTGCGCGTCGAGCGCCTCGGCCCGCCCGCGCGCCTTGCCTGGCTCGCCGGCGTGGCGGTCGCGACCATGATCTGGGGCTGGGCCATGCACCACTTCACCGATGCCGCCTTCCCGTGGTGGGATGCCGGCGTCGCGATCCTCAGCGTCGCGGCACAGCTGCTGATGTCGCGCCGCTTCCTCGAAAACTGGGTGCTGTGGATCGCGGTCGATCTGCTGGCGATCGGCCTTTACGCCGCCAAGGACCTGTGGCTGACGGCGGGGCTCTACGCGATCTTCCTGGGGCTCGCCGTCTGGGGCCTGATCGACTGGCGCGGCGCGGAGCGGCGGATGGCGATCGCGTGACGCGCGGCTTCCTGCTCGGCAAGTTCATGCCCCCGCATGCCGGGCACCAGTTGCTGGGCGAGGCGGCGCAGGCGCTGGTCGACGATCTGACCATTTTGGTGTGCTGGCTGCCGGGCGATCCGATCCCCGGCCCCGTGCGCCTCGCCTGGATGCGCGAGCTCTTCCCCGCCGCCCGCGTGATAGGGCACGACGCGGTGGTGCCGCAGGAGCCGGCCGATCATCCCGATTTCTGGGACATCTGGCGCGGCATCGTCCGGCAGGCCCATCCCGAATCGATCGATCTCGTCTTCGCGTCCGAACCCTATGGCGCGCGGCTGGCGGCCGAGGTCGGCGCGCGCTTCCGCCCGATCGATCCGGATCGCGACGCGGCGGCGATCTCGGCCAGCGCGATCCGCGCCGATCCCTGGCGCCATTGGGGGATGATGCCGCCGCCGGTTCGCGCGCATTATGCCCGCACGATCTGCCTTCACGGCCCCGAAAGCACCGGCAAGTCGACGCTGGCGCGCCAGCTCGCCGATCATTTCGAAACCGCGCTGATGCCCGAATATGGCCGCACCTGGTGCGAGACGTTCGGCACCGATCTGGTCATGGCCGATCTCGTCGCGATCGCGCAGACTCATGACGCGATGACCGAGAGCCTGAAGCGGCGCTGCAACCGCCGCCTGATCGCCGACACCGATCCGCTGATGACGGCGGTCTGGGCCGACATGCTGTTCGGCGCCCGCGATCCCTGGTTCGATCGCTGGGACCGGCCGGCCGATCTCTATCTGCTGCTCGATGTGGATCTGCCCTGGATCGACGACGGCACGCGCCTGTTCGGCAGCGCCGACGCACGGGCGCGCTTCTTCGATCTGTCGCGCGCCGAGCTCGATCGCCGCGGCGTGCGCTGGGCGCTGGTCGGCGGGGAGGGGGAGGCGCGCTTCGCCAACGCGCTTGCCGCGATCGAGGCGGCGGGGCTGGGCAGCCCCGCCTGACGCCTCAGTCCCCGATCCTTCAGCCCTTCCGCTTGGCCCGCCAGGCCTTGACCGCGTCCATCGTGCCCGTGACGTGCCCGGCCGGGCTCATCTGGGTGAGCGCGTAGATGATCTTGCCGTCGGGCGCGATCACATAGGAGGTGCGGTTGGTCATCGTCTTGCCCGCGCCGATATGCACGTCATAGCCGGTCACCGTCGCCGGCGCGGCCACGCCGACCGGAAAGGCCTCGCGGCATTCCACCTTGGAGAAATCGGCCAGTTTGTCGATCGGGTCGGCCGACAGGCCGATCAGGGTCGCGCCGTTCTTGGAGAAGTCGGACGCGGCCAGCGCGAACTCATGCGCCTCGATCGTGCAGCCCTTGGTGAAGGCGGCGGGGAAGAAATACAGCACCACCGGCCCTTTCCGCAGCGCCGATTTCAGCACGAAGGTGAATTGCTTGCCCCCCAGCGCCGCCTGCGTCGTGAAGGCCGGCGCCTTGGCCCCGACCGGCAGCGCGGCATTGGCGGGAACGGCGATCGCCAGCGTGGCGAGCAGGGCGGCGAAATGCTTCATCGTGAGTCTCCGCGAAAGGGGTCGCGCCTCATACCGCGCTCATCGTTACGGCACCACAGGAAAGGGGCCGCCACGCGGTTGCGCGACGGCCCCTTTTCGGTGCCTCGGATGAGGCGATTTACTTGGCCAGCGGGGCCGCGTCCGCCGCGTTGGTCGGGAGGCCGCCCAGCTGGGTCACCAGCTTGGTATAGGCGTCGAGATAGGCGAGCACGATGATCTGGCCGATCGCGCTGTCCTGATAGCCGCCGCCGCCGGCACCGGCAAAGGCGCCGCCGCCGAACGCCGCGCCGCCGCCGCCGAAGCTGACATCGGACTTGCGGGCATGACCCTCGGTCAGCGCCTCTTCCTCGGTGGTGCGCGCATTGACGACGGAGAGCGTCACCGACGCTTCCTTCTTGTTGACGCTGATCCCGCCGGCGACCGCGCCGGCCGCGCCCAGAAAGCCGCCGGCATGGCCGAGCAGTCCGCCCAGCGCCGCGCCGGCCCCGCCGCCGCCCGAATGATTATTGGCGACGACGATGTCGGGCTGCAGGAAATAATCCGCCGCCTTCACCTGGCCCTTGCCGAGGTTGGAGCCGTCCTGCAGCTCGCCGGAATCGGCCATGGCACGCTCCATGTTGCGGCTGGCCATCGAGCGCCCGCGATTGACCAGGCCGAAACAGCCCGATTTCTGCACGAATACCTTGATCACCGCCTCGGGACTGCCGAGGTTCAGCTCGCGCCACCAGGCATTGTCGGGATCGACGATCGCGATGGTGCCGATGCGGTGCGTGCAGATCGGGATGTTGAGCTCGCCCTTGGTCTGCTTCTGATAGGCGGAGGAGCCGCGATCCTCCTTCGCCAGCGCGGGCGTGGCGGCAATGAGGGCGCAAAGCGCGGCGGCAGGCAAGAAAATACGCATGGTGATCCCCTGGCTCTCGCTCGCCCTGTTCTCCCGGTGCGAGCGTTACGACGATGGTGCGACCCCGTGACGTCTTTTTCTTTACCACCACCGGGATGCCCGCGCCAGCGTCTCGCGCGGCCTGGGCCCCTGATGACAGCATTCGTAATCTTTCGATCGATGCGCTCCGGCGGATGCCGCAGGTGCCGATCAGCCTTTAGGCACGAACAGATACGCCCGTACCGAAGCCGCGGATGCAAGGCTTGGCGATTTGCGCCATCCCGCGGAACGCGCCTGCGAGGAAAATGCGACCCATGCGACGAAACGGCACCGTGCCGGCACCCCTTCGGATCTTCCGCCCCCTTCGCAACGTCAACGGCGCCTGCTAACGCGCCCGGATCATGTCGACCGACCTTTCCCGAATCCGCAACTTCTCGATCATCGCGCATATCGATCACGGCAAGTCCACGCTCGCCGATCGCCTGATCCAGGAGACCGGCGGCCTCACCGACCGCGAAATGTCCGAGCAGGTGCTCGACAATATGGATATCGAGCGCGAGCGCGGCATCACCATCAAGGCGCAGACCGTGCGCCTGCGCTACAAGGCGAATGACGGGCTCGATTACGAGCTCAACCTGATGGACACGCCGGGCCATGTCGATTTCGCCTATGAGGTGAGCCGCAGCCTCGCCGCCTGCGAAGGCGCGCTGCTGGTGGTCGATGCCGCCCAGGGCGTCGAGGCGCAGACGCTCGCCAACGTCTATCAGTCGATCGAGCATGATCACGAGATCGTGCCCGTCATCAACAAGATCGATCTGCCCGCCGCCGACCCCGACAAGGTCAAGGCCGAGATCGAGGAAGTGATCGGCCTCGACGCGTCGAACGCCGTGCTCACCTCGGCCAAGGCAGGCATCGGCATCAAGGACGTGCTCGAGGCGGTCGTCACCCGCATTCCGCCGCCCAAGGGCGATATCGACGCGCCGCTGAAGGCGATGCTGATCGACAGCTGGTACGATCCCTATCTCGGCGTCGTCATCCTCATCCGCGTGATGGCCGGCGTGCTGAAAAAGGGCCAGCAGATCAAGTTCATGCAGACCGGGACGCTCCACCTCGTGGACCGCGTCGGCTGCTTCCGTCCCAAGATCGAGCAGCTCACCGAGCTCGCCGTCGGCGAGATCGGCTTCATCACCGCGCAGATCAAGGAAGTCGCCCAGACCCGCGTCGGCGACACCATCACCGATGCGAAGCGCCCCGCCGCCGAGCCGCTCCCGGGCTTCAAGGAAGTCCAGCCGGTGGTGTTCTGCGGCCTGTTCCCGGTCGACGCCGCCGATTTCGAGAAACTGCGCGAAAGCATCTCGAAGCTCCGCCTCAACGATGCGAGCTTCAGCTTCGAGATGGAGACCAGCGCCGCGCTCGGTTTCGGCTTCCGCTGCGGTTTCCTGGGGCTGCTCCATCTCGAGATCATCCAGGAACGCCTGACCCGCGAGTATGATCTCGATCTGATCACCACCGCGCCGTCGGTCGTCTACCAGATCGAGCTCGCCCACGGCGCCGGCCATCTCGAGCTGCACAACCCGGCCGACATGCCCGATCCCAGCCGCATCGCGAGCATCGCCGAGCCCTGGATCGAAGCGGTCATCTATGTACCGGACGAATATCTCGGCTCGATCCTGAAGCTCTGCCAGGATCGCCGCGGCATCCAGAAAAACCTCACCTATGTCGGCGGCCGCGCCCAGGCGACCTATGAGCTTCCGCTCAACGAAGTGGTGTTCGATTTCTACGACCGGCTAAAGAGCATCAGCCGCGGTTACGCCAGTTTCGACTATCACCAGATCGGCTATCGCGAGGGCGACCTCGTCAAGATGAGCATTCTGGTCAACAACGAGCCGGTCGACGCGCTCAGCATGATCGTCCACCGCGGCACCGCCGAGGCGCGCGGCCGCGGCATGTGCGAGCGCCTGAAGGACCTGATCCCGCGCCATCTGTTCAAGATCCCGATCCAGGCCGCGATCGGCGGCAAGGGCATCGCCCGCGAGACGATCGCCGCGCTGCGCAAGGACGTGACCGCCAAATGCTATGGCGGCGACGCCAGCCGCAAGCGCAAGCTCCTCGACAAGCAGAAAGAGGGCAAGAAGCGGATGCGGGAATATGGGTCGGTGAGCATTCCGCAGGAGGCGTTTATCGCGGCGTTGCGGATGGGGGATGAGGGCTGAGGCCAACGCGCAGATTGCGCAGCGATCCGCGTGGTGGGCGACGCCAGCGTCGCGGGTCGTCACCAGGAATGTCAGGGGGGTGAACACCCCGCACGGGATCTTTGTCCCGACGGGAAATCACCAGATCAGTCCCGGCAGTCTCTGCTACTTCGAAAGTTGCGGCGAGGCGTCGTTTGCACTCACCTGCCATGCGCTCGGAGCCAAGGCTGCCGGAGCGAAGGCCAAGGCGACCCTGAAGGTCATCTTCGCGAAGAAGGTGTCGCGGAAAAAATAACGCGGCGCCGAGCGTGGATGGGCGGGAGACGTACGGCGACCCGCCCTTGATGCAACGCGACGTTGAAGTTCACGCTCCCGCGCCACGGGCAAATGCACCGAGTTCCGCGACGATTCCGCAGCCGCGCGCTCCGTCCGGCCCGGCGCTATTGGAAAGTTGAGGCGAGGTCCGTTAAACCTCGCGCTGCGATCGATCCTGTCATGATCGATCGAGCCGGGGGGAATAATGATCAAGGTCACATTGGGCGCCG
>NZ_JAQGLC010000276.1 GCF_028293085.1 Sphingomonas bacterium | reverse complement strand
ATCGCGATGACGATATAATCGTCGACGAAGCTGTCGGCGGTGCCGAAGCGGTGCAGCGTGTTGGTCATGACGACGCCGTCTCCTCCATGATTTCGCGCATCCCGAATTCCTCGGGTGCGACCTTGCGCAGCACCGCGCGGCCCAGGCCCATATTGGTCTTGGCGCGGTGGAGCGTGTAGCCGAGCTTCTCCAGCACGGGGGCGACGACATTCTCCTCGCCCTCCTCGTCGCAGCGCGTGCCGATGCCGAGCACGACGATCGTCTTCAGCTGTTTCTCGACCCGCCACACGACCCGGATCACTTCCTCCAGCCGCGCGGTCGGCACCTTCACCTCGAGGATCGCGGAGAGCACTTTCTCGTTCAATATATCCTCGCGGATGTCGCCGGTCGCGGTGTCGCTCATCAGCGTGGTGATCGGATTCTTCGGCTCGAACGGCACGTCGATCTTCGCCAGCGCTCGGCTCATCTCCTGGATCTCGTGGAACCGCGCGCCGACGCCGGGCCGGCCGAACTCGATCGTCAGCCCGACCTGGCCGACCCCGACCCGGTTGGAGATGTCGTTGGTCTTCACCTCCTCGGTGCCGCGCCCGACGATGCCGGTCGATTCATGCGGCACGCGCGGATCGGAGAAGGCGCGGCGCACGATGCGCGGCCAGGCCAGCTCATTGGGTTCGAACGCCGATGTCGGGCAGATATCGGGATCGGGGTCGAAGCGCAGCAACAGCTTGGTCGACAGCCGCCGCGCCCAGCGTGCGGTCTTCGGCGGCAGTACCTCGCGGCTGAGCCCGTTGTAACAGGCATAGCATTCGACGCAGCTATCGTCATTGATCGCCGCCTTGCGCGTGACGGGATCGATATAGATCGCGCTCATCGGGCAGACATAGGTGCAGTTGCCGCAGCCGATGCACTTGGTTTGACTGATTTCCATCGCCTGCGCCCATCCTGTCCGGAGACGGAAACCCTTGGCCGAAACCGGCGGTTTTCCGCCATTCCGGTGGTGTTTTCCGTTTTTCCGAACCTGAAGGCGAACGCTCCCGGCGTAAAGCGAGCGGCGCCGCCGCCGCTCACTCAGTGAGAGGTCGGGCTCACCATCCTCAATGGGAGCGCCGGCGTGCCGAAGGCGCGGGGCGGTGGGGGCGGAAGGCGAAAGGGCGAGCGGCCCCCCGTGCGGCAGATCTTGGCGCCGATCGCGGTCGCGGCGCGCTCCAGCGCCTCGCGCACCTCGGTCAGCCGCTCGTCGGTCATCCGCTCGGCATCGTCCGAGGAGGAGATGGCGGCGACGACCTGGCCGTTGGTGTCGCGCACCGGCACCGCCACGCAGCGCAGGTCGGGCGAGATCTCGCGGTCGTCGACTGCCCAGCCCTGGCGGCGGACCTTCTCGACCTCGGCGCGGAAGGCGCGCGGATCGGTGATCGTGTTGGCGGTGAGCGGGATCAGCTCGCCTTCCTCCAGGAATCCGTCCAGCTCGTGCAGCGGCAGCGCGGCGAGCAGCACCTTGCCGAGCCCCGAGCAATAGGCCTCGAGCTGCGCGCCGACCTCGGTATGGACATGGAAGCGCGCATTGGCGCCGGCCTTGGCGACATAGGTCACCATCTCGTCCTCGAGCACGCCGAGATGGACGATCAGGTCGAGCTCCTTGGCAAGGTCTTCGAGGATCACGTTCGAGGCATCGCGCAGCAGCCGGTCATGCGCGACGTTGCGGGACAGGGTCAGCAGCAGCATGCCGGGGGCATAGCGGCCGCGATGGTCGCGGATCACCGCGCCGATCTCCTCCAGCGTCTGGATGATGCGGTATCCCGACGCCTCGGGCAGGCGCGAGCGCCGGCTCAGCTCGGCGCTGGTCAGCCATTCGTCGGGGGCCTGGAAGGCACGCAGCATGCGGAAGGCCTTCTGGACGGATTTGTTTTTCGGTGTCGCCACGCTCAAGCTCCTCCTGACCCGGCAGCGAGACTCGCCATCGACCGGTTGGCCGCTGTGTCCGCTCCCACCCCATGCCCGTGTGTCCGGGCTTCATTCATTAATTCCACGCCGCCGCCGCCCTGTATACACCCCAAAATGGATACATTGCCCGGTTCGGGGGCCATGCCTGCGATGAGACGGGGCAAGGCGGCGCCGGAGTGCATCTTTACTGCGTTGCCTCCGACGCCTGGCGCTGCAGATCGAGCGCGACGTCGACGATCATGTCCTCCTGCCCGCCGACCATGCCGCGCCGGCCGAGCTCGATCAGGATGTCGCGCGTATCGAGGCCGTACTCCTCCGCGGCGCGCTCGGCATGGCGCAGGAAGGAGGAATAGACCCCGGCAAAGCCGAGGCTCAGCGTCTCGCGGTCGACCTGCACCGGCCGGTCCTGCAGCGGGCGGACGAGCGTTTCGGCCGCGTCCATCAGCGTGAACAGATCGGTGCCGTGCAGCCATTTCTTGCGCGCCGCGGCGGCGATGAACACTTCGAGCGGGGTGTTGCCCGCGCCCGCGCCCATGCCGGCCAGGCTGGCATCGATGCGAATCGCGCCGGCCTGCGCGCCGACGATCGAATTGGCGACCCCGAGCGCGAGATTGTGGTGCGCGTGGACGCCGCGCTCGGTCTCGGGCTTCAGCACCCGATCATACGCGTCGAGCCGTTCGCGGAACCCGTCCATGTCGAGCGCACCGCCCGAGTCGGTGACATAGACGCAGTGCGCGCCATAGGATTCCATCAGCTTGGCCTGTTGCGCGAGCGGCTCCGGCCCGATCATGTGGCTCATCATCAGGAAACCCGCGACGTCCATCCCCAGGTCGCGCGCGGC
>NZ_JAQGLC010000252.1 GCF_028293085.1 Sphingomonas bacterium | reverse complement strand
GATGCGCGTGGAGCTCGCCGCCCTTCTGTTCTCCGAGCCCGACCTGCTGCTGCTCGACGAGCCTTCGAACCATCTCGATCTCGAAGCGACCTTGTGGTTGGAGAATTTCCTCAAGGCCTATCCGGCGATGATGGTCGTGATCAGCCATGAGCGCGACCTGCTCAACAATGTCGTCGACACCATCCTCCATCTCGAGGGCGGCAAGACGGTGATGTACACCGGCGGCTATGACAGCTTCGAGCAGCAGCGCGCCGAACGCGCCGCGCAGCTCGCCGCGGCCAAGGCCAGCCAGGACGCGCAGCGCGCCAAGCTGCAGGACTATCTCGCCCGCAACAGCGCCCGCGCCTCTACCGCCAAGCAAGCCCAGTCGCGCGCGAAAATGCTCGCCAAGATGCAGCCGATCGCGGCGATGGCGGACGATCCGTCGCTCTCGTTCGACTTTCCCAGCCCCGAGGAATTGCGCCCGCCGCTCGTCACGCTCGACATGGCGGCGGTCGGCTATACCGAGGGCAAGCCGATCCTACGGCGGCTCAACCTGCGGCTCGACCCCGACGACCGCATCGCGCTGTTGGGGCGCAACGGCAACGGCAAGACCACCCTCGCCCGCCTGCTCGCCGCGCAGCTCGCTCCGATGGAAGGCGAGATGACCGCATCGGGCAAGATGCGGGTCGGCTATTTCACCCAATATCAGGTCGAGGAGCTCGACACCGACGATACCCCGCTCGAGCATATGACCCGGATGATGAAGGGCGCCTCGCCCGCCGCGGTCCGCGCCCAGCTCGGCCGGTTCGGTTTCTCGGGGCAGAAGGCGACGACCAAGGTCGGCAAGCTGTCGGGCGGCGAGCGCGCGCGCCTCGCGCTCGCGCTGATCACGCGCGACGCGCCGCACATGCTGATCCTCGACGAGCCGACCAACCATCTCGACGTCGATGCGCGCGAGGCGCTGGTGCAGGCGCTCAACGCCTATGAGGGTGCGGTGGTGATCGTCAGCCATGATCGCCACATGATCGAGCTGACCGCCGACCGGCTGGTGCTGGTCGATGGCGGCGCCGCCAATGAATATAATGGCAGCATGGAGGATTATATCGCCTTCGTGCTCTCCAGCGACGGCGCGTCGGGCGGTGGCGGCAAGACCAAGAGCAACAAGAAGGAAGAGCGCCGCGCGGCGGCCGAGGCGCGCGAGAAGAGCGTGGCGTTGCGCAAGCGCGCGCATGAGGCCGAGGCGCTGGTGACCAAGCTCACCACGCAGCGCAGCGCGATCGACCGCGCGATGTTCGATCCCTCGACCGCCGAGCCCTGGCTTGCCAAGCTCGGCATGAGCGACCTGATGAAGCGTCGCGCCGAGGTGGCAGCGAAGCTCGAGACTGCCGAGGCGGCCTGGCTGGAGATCAGCGAGGAACTGGAGACGGTGGAGGCCTGATCGCGGCAGCGGCATCGCGCGAGCGGCCGGATCGATCGCGGGGTCCGCCGCAGGGTTATTGCAGGCGGTTCGCGATCGTCGCGGCAAGGTCGATCACCGGCAGGCCGGCGATCTGCGGCTCTTCACAACTGCCGCCCTCGTGAAGGTTGATCGTGATCGGCGCGTCGCCGAATGCCTTGCGGTGCTTTCGGACCGCGGCAAAGCATGCCTCAAGCGAATAATGATGCGAGCCGCACACGGTCACGAGGCCGGCCGGGCTCAATTTATGCCAGCTCCATTTCGCAGCCGCCGGATCGAACCCCGCCGCCTTGTCATGCTGCTTAATATAAACCTCGTATCTATGATGAGAATTTTCCATTTCCCTCGAACAAGCGGACTACGGCCATTGTTCCATTAAAATAAATAACGAGCATTTTATCGTCCATTATGTTTGATATCATCTTCAGCTGTCGTTCATATTATTACTTAGGTACTTATACGTCTAGCGAATTATTGGCACGCATAATGCCAATCAAGTATCGTCTGTGACTTGGTTATTTATAGCATAGCGAGCCGAGGCGCGACGACCCGCTTTCCGATATCGGCGCTGGAAATCGCTTCCGGAAATATTGGTGCGGGCGGTCGGGCTCGAACCGACACTTCCGTTAAGGAAACCGGATTTTGAGTCCGGCGCGTCTACCAGTTTCACCACGCCCGCAATCCCGGCCTGGCCGGGAACGGGCGCAGTTAACCGGCCCGGGCCGCGATTTCAACCCGCACGCGTTGTGGCCGAATCGGCCCGACTCGGGGTCGAGCGAGCGGCAAGCGCACAATCCCATGATCCGGGCGCCCATTGCGGCCCCCGTGCGATGTCGGGCCGATGCTTGATCTACCGCAACTTCATTCGCCGGCGCGACGAATAATGCGCAGCAGCCTTCGCGGCGACGTGGCGCCGTAATTCCAAGCAAGCGGCAAAGCGCCCGACATTGCCGCCTCGCGTTTATCGTTGCTGTTCCGTTAGTTGTCATTTTGCGCACGGGCGCTATTGTTTGCATGACGCGCGGTTCAGTTTGAAGCACGATGAGCTTCTCTCCGCGGTCGACATTCTATGTGCCCAAATATTGATTCGTCGCTGTTGACGGCACCG
>NZ_JAQGLC010000228.1 GCF_028293085.1 Sphingomonas bacterium | reverse complement strand
GACATGGTCGCGGCGGTGCCGGCGGACGTGCTGGAGAAGATCGTCGCCAAGATCCCCGTGGGCCGGCTCGGCCAGGCGCACGAGATCGCGCGCGGCGTGGCGTTCCTGTGCTCGGAGGAGGGCGGGTTCGTTACCGGATCGACTTTGTCGATCAATGGCGGGCAGCATATGTACTGACGATCGCAGGTGGCACCGCGTGCCGCCGATGCGCGAAGCGCAGCGATCGGCTCGGCCGGCGGGCGGGCTCTGCCCGATCCGACCGACGGCGGCTTTGCCGCCAGCGCCCCGATAGCCCCACAAAAGTTGAGGGCCGGCGCCTTTCGGCACCGGCCCTCGCCCTCGATACACCACCCGAGGGATTCGGTTAGCGGCGGCAGCGGCGCGGATCGTCTGAGCGATCGATCGCCCGACCGGCCAGCGCGCCCGCGCCGGCACCGAGCACGGTGCCGAGCGCACGGTCGCCATGGCCGGCCACCGAATTGCCGAGCAGGCCGCCGGCGATCGCGCCGATGATCGTGCCGCCGGCGCCATTGTCGCAACGCTGGTCGCGATAGCGGCGGTCATTGCCGCGATAGACGCGGCGATCGCTGCGATAGTCGCGATAACCCTGGTCATAGCCGCGATCATGGCGGTCGCCGCGATACTGGTTGTCGTACCGCTGCGCGGCGGCGGGCGTGGCGGGGATCAGCGCGGTGGCGCTCATGGCAAGAGCGGCACCGGCGAGCGAGAGTTTCCTGAACATCTTGCGTCTCCAATCGGCGTCTGAGTTTTCCGTGTCGTTGGAGCGGTTATGCGCCGACCCGCTTGAGCCCGTCCTGAATGGAGCCGTTAGCGTGTGTTCAGGATGCGGTTGGCGGTTGCGCCCGCCTGCCGCGTCGATCAGGGCTGCGCGATGCGCATCCTCTATTCGGTCCTGCTGCTGCTGTTCCTGACTCCGCCATGGATGGGCGAGAAACGCCTGCCCCTGCTCGGCCCGGACCCGGTATTCGAGGTGACTCAGGTCACGCTGGACGCGGCGAATCCCGCGCTACGCCGGGTCGGGCAGCTCACCTGGCTCGGCGGGGTGCAGCTGACGAGTCCCGACCCCGCTTTTGGCGGCTTCTCCTCGATGCAGGTTTCCCGCCAGGCGTCGGGCAACCGTTTCACGTTGCTCAGCGATGGCGGCAATATCGTCCGCTTCGGGATGGACGGGCGCTGGCGAATCGGCGGCCGAAGCTTCGCCGAATTGCCCGACGGGCCCGGCACCGGCTGGCTGAAGCAGGATCGCGACAGCGAATCGATGACCAGCGATCCGAAGACCGGCCGCATCTGGGTCGGTTTCGAGCGCGCCAACGCGGTGTGGCGCTTCTCGCCGGGCTTCGCGCGCAGCGAGGCGCATGCCGCGCCGCCGGCGATGGCGAAGTGGCCGAGCAACGAGGGGCCCGAGGCGATGACGCGGCTGCCCGATGGCGGCTTCATCGTGATCGCCGAGACCAAGCCCTGGCCGCACGGCAAGGGCAGGGGGGCGATTCGCTTCGCCGGGGATCCGACCCAAAAGCCGCGCGCCGGGTTCCTGTTCAGCTATCTGCCGCCCGATCATTATGATCCGAGCGACCTGACTCAACTGCCCGACGGCAGGCTGCTCGTGCTCAACCGGCGATTCGCGCTGCCGTTCGATTTCTCGACCAAGCTGGTGGTGATCGATCCGGCGGCGATTCGCCCCGGCGCGCTGGTGCGCGGGCGCGAGATCGCGACGCTGGCCAAGCCGCTGATCCACGATAATTTCGAAGGGGTGGCCGCGACGCGCGAAAATGGCGCGACGATCATCTGGATCGTCTCGGACGATAATCAGCTGTTCCTGCAGCGCAGCCTGTTGCTGAAATTCAGGCTGGAGCCCGATCCTGCGGCCCAGCCCGCCAAAAAGCGGCGCTGAAACGACACCGGCCCGCTTCCCCATTGGAGAAGCAGGCCGGCATGATTTCGTCGAAACGAAGGGGTTAGGCGGCGATCGCGACCGCGCCGAGCTTCTTGCGGACGTCGCGCTTCAGGCGGCGTGCGCGCAGCGACAGCTTGTCGTCGGCGGTCTTGACCAGCCAATTGTCGAGCCCGCCGACATGCTCAACCGAGCGCAGGCCGTGCGTCGAGACGCGAAGCTTCACGCTGGTGCCCAGCGCGTCCGACATCAGCGTCACATTCTGCAGATTCGGCAGAAAGGTCCGCTTGGTCTTGTTGTTGGCGTGGGAGACGTTGTTTCCCACCAGCCGGCCCTTGCCGGTCAGCTCGCAAATGCGCGACATGTGTCGTATCCTGAGTTTCGGCCAGACCGTTCTGGCTGTCCCGTAAAGGCGGCGCGGATAGCCGTAACGGGACAGTGCGTCAACCGATTCAGCCTTTACGATGCAACCTAGTGCGGCGACACAGCGTTAATTACGGTAACGATTCGATTACCACACGGTTTCACTGGAGAATGCCCATGCGCTTCCTGCTCGCCCTGATCGGCCTCGCTGCCGTCGTCGTCGCCGTGCTGCTGTCGCTCGGCTGGATGACCCTCAAGACATCGCCCGGCTCGCTGCCCAGCGTCAGCTTCAATGGCGGCTCGGCACCCTCGGTCGATGCCAATCTCGCAACCGTGACGCTCGGCACCGAGAACAAGACGATCGACGTGCCGACCGTCACCACCACCGAAAAGACGATTACGGTCCCGACCGTGACGATGTCGAAGCCCGGCGAGCCCGCCAGCAACACCGCCGCGCCGAAGTAAGTAGGACCTCCGCGCCGCCCGGGCTGTTCCGGGCGGCGTCGCTGGGGCAAGAGGGGCCGATGTTTCCGGTCCCCGCCCCGATGCGCGCGGCGCTCGACGCCGCCGCTATAGCCGCCGAGGCGGGCGAAGTGCCCGTCGGCGCGGCCGTCGTCCTCGACGGCAGGATTCTCGCGGTCGCGGCGAACGCGCCCCGCGCCCTTCACGATCCCACCGCCCATGCCGAGATGCTGGCGATTCGCGCCGCCGCCGAGGCGATCGGCAGCGACCGGCTTTCCGAATGCGATCTGTGGGTGACGCTGGAGCCCTGCGCGATGTGCGCGGGGGCGATCGCGCACGCCCGAATCGCCCGGCTTTATTATGGCGCGAGCGATCCCAAGGGCGGGGCGGTCGAGCACGGGCCGCGGCTGTTCGCGCAACCGACGATTCACCACCGGCCCGAGCTGTATCCGGGAATCGGCGAGGGCGAAGCCGCGGCGCTGCTCCGGGACTTCTTCGCCGCACGGCGCTGATATACCGCATCCGATTCGATCGCGGGTGCGAACGCGCGGTTGTTATGCGGCGAGAAACCCGCCAAACGGGCCGAAGCGCCATGGCACCGCTTCCCCCCTTCCCCTGGATCGACGTCGCGATCATCTTCGCGTTGATCGTCCTGAACGGCGTATTCGCGATGTCGGAGCTTGCTATCGTCTCGTCGCGCAAGGCGCGGCTGGAGGCGATGGCGCGGGCGAAGAAGCGTGGCGCGCGCACCGCGCTCGCGCTCGCCGCCGATCCCGGCAAGATCCTGTCGACCACCCAGATCGGCATTACGCTGATCGGCATCCTCGCCGGCGCCTATTCCGGCGCGAGCCTGGGCGGGCCGGTCGCGGCGCGGCTGCATTTCCTCGGTTTCCCGGAAGAGGCGACCCAGACGATCGGCTTCGGCATCGTCATCGCCATCACCACCTATGCCTCGCTGGTGGTCGGCGAGCTGGTGCCCAAGCAGATTGCGCTCCGCGCACCCGAGCCGATCGCGGCGATCATGGCCGGCCCGGTCCAGGCGCTCGCCTGGGGGACCGCGCCGGTGGTCTGGCTGCTCGATTCGTCGAGCGCGGTGCTGTTCCGCCTGATGGGGCTGAAGCGCGAAACCGAGGATCATGTGACGGCGGAGGAGCTTCACCTGATCGTCGCCGAGGCCTCGAAGTCGGGCGTGATCGAAGAGCATGAGCGCTCGATCATCTCGGGCGTGGTGCGCCTCGCCGACCGGCCGGTGCGCGAGGTGATGACGCCGCGTACCGATGTCGAATGGATCGATGCGACGCTCGACGATGCCGGCATCCGGGCAGCGCTGATGGCGGCATCGCACAGCCGCATGCCGGTGGCCGACGGATCGGTCGACGCGGTGATCGGCGTGGTCCAGGCGCGCGACATCGCGGTGGCGCTGTTCAAGGGCGATCCGCTCGATCTGCGCGTGCTGATGCGTCAGGCGCCGGTGGTGCTCGACCAGATCGACGCGATGGACGCGCTCGACGCACTGCGCCAGGCCGAGGTGCCGATGGCGCTGATCCATGACGAATATGGCCATTTCGAAGGCATTGTGACGCCGGCCGACCTGCTCGCGGCGATCGCCGGCGAGTTCGCGTCCGATACCGATCCCGACGAGGCTCCCTCGGTCGTCGAGCGCGACGACGGATCACTGCTCGTCGCCGGGCAGATGGCGGCCGATGCGCTCGCGGAGCGGCTAGGCATCGATCTGCCCGAGGATCGCGACTATGCGACCGTCGCCGGCCTCGCGCTCGCGGTGTTTCGCCATCTGCCCGGTGAGGGCGAAAGCTTCGTCGAGCAGGGCTGGAAATTCGAAGTGGTCGATCTCGATGGCCGGCGCATCGACAAGCTGCTGGTCAGCGAGGCGAAGAAGAAGCGCTAGGATGGAGCCCGCCTTCGCCGCGTATGTCTCCCGTTGGCGGATCGGCCTGCTGGTGATCGGCGCCCTGGGGTTCGTGGCAGCCGGGATCTTCATGCTGCGCGATCCGAAGGACCTGTTTATCGTGGCGATCGGCTGGGCGGGGATCCTGTTCTTCGGCCTGTGCGCGATCGTCGGTGCGCGCCAGCTCTTCCGCTTCGCGCCGGTCATGGAGGTCGACGCGCGCGGAGTCCGCTGGCGCCGCTGGTCGAATGACCTGATCCCGTGGAGCGCGATGTCGCGGATCGAGGTCCAGGGGGCAGGGCTGGGCAGCTTCGTGTGCCTGTGGCTGCACGAGCCCGAGCTTTATCGTTCCCGCCATCTGATGGGCTGGCTGGCCGGAGCCAACAAGGCGATGGGGTTCGGCGACATCCCGCTCAACATCATGGGCACCGATCGCCGTTTCGACGACCTGGTCGAGGCGTTCGACCGCTTCGCGCCCAAACGCCGGCGGCGCGGCAGAGGCCGCCCGGCGCGGCCGGCCTGAGGCTCCTCGCTTAGCCGAGCTTCCCGAATTCCGCCTCATAGGCGGCACGGTCGCCCGCGGCGAGCAGGCGGGCCTGCTCGATCCAGCGGTCGCGCGCCAGCCGGCCGCGGAAATTGCCCAGTCGCGCGTCGAGATCCTCCGCCTGGTCGGGCGTCAGCGCAGCGATCTGGTCGATCCGGGTAATGCCGAGCTCCGCCAAGGTGGCGACCAGCTTGGGGCCCAGGCCCTTGAGCTGAGTCAGGTCCGGGGAAGCAGGCGCCAGCGGGGGAACCGGTGCTGGGGCCGGGGCAGGTTCGGCTATGGGCTCGGGCTCCGGTGCGGCCATCTCCACCGCGATCGAGGCAGGCGTCGCATCGAGCGCAGCGGCGGCCACGATCGGCTCGTCGGCGAGCGGCGGCGGGCTGGGCGCGACGGGAGGCGCCACGGTCGATCCAGGCGAGCCCTGCTCGGCCGCGGCGCGGTTCTGCGTGACGATATGGTCGGCGGTCCGGCGATCGCGCCTGAGCTTGATGCCCCAGGCGATGCCGGCGATCACGACGACCGCGAGCAACGCGATCAGGATCAGGGGGGCGGTCGTTTCCATGTGCTGGCTCCGTGGGTTGCCGGTCCTTCCTATCGCAGGACGGGCCGGCAATGCCACCGCATCGTCAGTCGCGGGTGCCCCGCTTGTCGGCGAGGCGGGTCAGCCGGACGAATTCCTGCCGCCAATAGTCCTGCTGGGTACCCGCCAGCGTGCGGGCGTCGGCGAAGCCGTAACTGCCGAGATATTTGTCGCCGCGCAGCTTCTGCCCGAAGGCGGCGACCGCGGTGACGAACGCCATGTCGCCGCTCGGCGCTACCGCGCCCGCCATCAGGCTTGCCGCCACCGGGCGGGTGATCAGCCGCGATGTCGCCTCGCCCGGCAGCTTGTAGCGCAGCTTGATGAAGCCGAGCTCCGCGCCGCCCGTGCCCGCAGAGGCATTATTGGCGGGATAGCGGCGCGCGTCGGTCCAGCCGCCCGCATTGGCCGGCATTACCTCGTAGAGCGCGGTCACCTGGTGCCCCGCGCCCATATCGCCGGCATCGACCGCGTCGTTGGTGAAATCCTCCTCGGCCAATCCGCGATTCTCATAACCGATCAGGCGATACTGCTTCACCTCGGCCGGGTTGAACTCGACCTGCACCTTCACATCCTTCGCGACGGTCACCATCGTCGCCGACAATTCCTCCGCGAGCACTTTCCGCGCTTCCATCGGGCTGTCGATATAGGCGTAATTGCCGTTCCCGAGATCGGCGATATGCTCCATCATCGCCTCATTGTAATTGCCCTCGCCGAAGCCGAGCGTGGTGAGGGTGATGCCGTCGTCGCGATTGGCTTTCACCAGCGCCTCGAGCGCCTTGGTGTCGCTGATCCCCACGTTGAAATCGCCATCGGTGGCCAGGAAGATGCGATTGACGCCGTCCTTGATGAAGCTGGCGCGGGCGGTGGCATAGGCAAGCTTGATGCCCTCGCCGCCCGCAGTCGATCCGCCGGCCTCGAGGCGACCGAGTGCGGCCTTGATGGCGCTTTTGTCGGCGGTCGGCTTGAGCACCATGCCGGCATTGCCGGCATAGACCACGATCGAGACGCGGTCGTCGGGGCGGAGTTGATCGGCCAGGCGGGTCAGCGCCGCCTTGACCAGCGGCAGCTTGTCGGGTTCGTCCATCGATCCCGAGACATCGACCAGGAAGACCAGATTGGCGCGGGGCCGCTGCGCGGTCGTCACATCATAGGCGCGCAGGCCGATGCGGAGCAGGCGCGATTCCCGGTTCCACGGGGTCGTCGAGACATTGGTGGTTACGCTGAACGGCTGAGTCCGATCGGTCGGGCGCGGATAATCGTAGCGGAAATAATTGATCATCTCCTCGGTCCGCACCGCCTCGGCCGGTGGCGTCTGGCCCTGGTTCAGGAAGCGTCGGACATTGGCATAGGAACCGGTGTCGACATCGACCGAGAAGGTGGACACCGGCGCGGTGGCGACCGACTGGATCGCGGCGACGGGCCGGCCATCATAGCGTTCGGTGTTGGCGGGCGAGCCATAAGGGGCGACGACGTAGCTGATGCTGGCCGGCTGCGACCGCAATTGCGGCATTTCGACCATCGGGGGTTCCGCCGGTATGTCGGGCGGCGGCGGCTCCATTACGTCCATCGTGCGAAAGACGCTTTCGCTGCTCCGGACGCCTGGCCTGGGCGTCGAGGCGATCAACAGGCCGATCAGCCCCGATGTGAGCAACAGGCTGATCGATCCGGAAGCGACTGCTGGACGAAACCTCATCGACTTTCTCCCTCTCCGTTAATGCAATGGTATAACATTATACCATTGATGCCAAGCGAGAGGAGGAGGCGTGGCGGGGGGTCAGGGGATCAGTGGGTCCGGGCGATCTCGCGCCAGCCGATATCGCGGCGGCAAAAGCCCGACGGGAAATCGATCGCGTCGACCGCGCGATAGGCGTCGGCCTGGGCCGAGGCGATATCGCCCCCGGTCGCCGTGACGGCCAGCACGCGCCCGCCGGAGGCGACCAGCTTGCCACCGTCGTCGAGGCGGGTGCCCGCCTGGAAGATCCGCGCGCCGAGCGCTTCGGCGGCATCGATCCCGGCGATGGCACCGCCGGACTCGGGCGTGCCGGGATAGCCTTTCGCCGCCATCACCACGGTCAGCGCGGTATCGGGCGAGAAGCGTAGCGGCGCACGGTCGGCCAGCCGACCCTCCGCGGTATCCAGCATCAGGTCGAGCACATCGTCTTCCAGCCGCATCATCAGCACCTGGCATTCCGGGTCGCCGAAGCGGGCATTATATTCGATCAGCCTGGGGCCGTCCGCGGTCAGCATCAGCCCGGCGAAGAGCACGCCCGAAAAGGGCATGCCGGCCGCCTTCATCGCCGCGACCGTCGGCAGCACGATCTCGTCGATCGCCTGGCGTTCAAGTTCGGGCGTCAGCACGCGCGCCGGGCTATAGGCGCCCATGCCGCCGGTATTGGGCCCGGTATCGCCCTCGCCGACGCGCTTGTGGTCCTGGGCCGAGCCGAAGGGCAGGATCGCCTCGCCATCGGTCAGCACGAACAGGCTGGCCTCCTCGCCCTCGAGAAACTCCTCGATCACGGCTTCCGCGCCGCGCACCGCGAACAGGTCGTCGAGCGCGGCCTCGGCCTCGGCGCGCGTCGTCGCGACGGTCACGCCCTTGCCCGCCGCGAGCCCGTCTGCCTTCACCACCACGGGCAGGCCGAAATCGCCCAGAGCTGCCTGCGCACCATCGCGCGACACGACTCGGGCATAGCCGGCCGTCGGAATGCCCGCCCGCGCGCACAGGTCCTTGGTGAAGCCCTTCGATCCTTCCAGCTGGGCTGCGGCCTTGTTTGGCCCGAAGACGGGGATGCCCATCATCCGGATATTGTCGGCCAGCCCGTCGACCAGAGGCGCCTCGGGCCCGATCACGACGAAGCCGATCGAATGGCGGTGGCAGAAATCGATCACGCCGCGGTGATCGGCCGCGTCCAGCGCGACCAGCTCGGCATGCTCTGCGATCCCCGGATTTCCGGGCGCGGCATAGAGTTTCGTGAGGCGCGGCGATTGCGCGAGACGCCATGCAAGGGCATGCTCGCGACCACCGGACCCGATCAGCAGGACATTCATGGCCGACCCCTTTTCCGATGCACCCGCGCGGCTCGTAGCCGAGCCGGTGCCGGGCGACAACGCCGCACCGGTCAGCGTCGGCGAGCTGGCGATGAAGCTCAAGCGCGTGGTCGAGGGCGAGTTCGGCCATGTGCGGCTGCGCGGCGAGATTTCGGGCTATAAACGCGTCGCCTCGGGCCATGCCTATCTCAGCCTGAAAGACGACAGCGCGGTGATCGACGGCGTGATCTGGAAGGGCCAGGTCTCGCTGATCCCGTTCCAGCCGCAGGACGGGATCGAGGTGATCGCGACGGGCAAGGTCACCACCTATCCCGGCCGCTCCAAATATCAGATCATCATCGAGCGGATGGAGCTGGCGGGCGAGGGCGCGCTGATGGCGCTGCTCGAAAAGCTGAAGGCGAGTCTCGCCGCCGAGGGCCTGTTCGACAATGGCCGCAAGAAGGTGCTGCCCTATCTGCCGCAGGTGATCGGCGTGATCACCTCGCCGACCGGCGCGGTGATCCGCGATATCCTCCACCGGCTGGAGGATCGCTGCCCGACGCGGGTGATCGTCTGGCCGGTCAAGGTTCAGGGCGATGGCGCCGCGGCCGAGGTCGCGGCGGCGCTGCGCGGCTTCGACGCGATCGTGCCCGGCGGGCCGGTGCCGCGTCCCGATCTCGTCATCGTCGCGCGCGGCGGCGGCTCGATCGAGGATCTCTGGGCCTTCAACGAGGAGATCGTCGTCCGGGCGATCGCCGCCTGCTCGATCCCGATCATCTCCGCGGTCGGGCACGAGACCGACACCACGCTCGCCGATTTCGCCGCCGATCTTCGCGCGCCGACCCCGACCGCGGCGGCCGAGATGGCGGTGCCGGTGCTCGCCGATCTTCGCCTGACGATCCAGGGCCATGGTCAGCGCATGGAGCGGTGCGCCCGGCGTTATCACGAGCGTGGCCGCGAGCGGCTCGACGCGCTGGTCCGCGTGATCCCGCGGCGCGACGCGCTGCTCGGGCCGCAGCGCCAGCGCGCCGACGATCTCGGCGCGCGGCTCGATCGCGGGCTGGAGCGGCGCGTGACGCTGGCGCGCGGCGTGCTCGACCGGTCGGCCGGCGCGCTTCGCCTGTCGGTGCTCGACCACCGTCTGGCGGCGGCCAGAGACCGCCTCGACCGGACCTGGCGCCTGGCGGAATCGCTCAGCCACAAAAGCGTTCTCGAACGCGGCTACGCTTATGTTTCGTCGCGCAGCTCCGGCGCGGTGGTGGGTTCAGCCGGTGCCGCACGCTCTGCCGTGGCCGTAACCCTTCATTTCCGGGACGGTCCCGTCGATGCGCGGGTTGAGCGCGCGGGCGGCAAGGCATATGAGAAGGCAAGTCCCGAGCAACCGAGCCTGTTGTGAGCAAGAACGCCATGCTGATGTCGAATACCGATCGCCCCGCGCGGCTCCACTATATGGCCAATGGCTT
>NZ_JAQGLC010000206.1 GCF_028293085.1 Sphingomonas bacterium | reverse complement strand
ACCAGGCCATTGTCGCCGACCGCGCGCTGCAGGCGCTGGCCGACCTGTTTGAGCAAGGCGTCGCCGCACTGGTGGCCCATCGTGTCGTTGACCGCCTTGAACCGGTCGAGATCGAGCAGCAGCAGCGAGGTCGAGCGATAGGCGCCGGTCGGCTGGTTGAGCATCTGATCGAGCGACAGCCGCATGCGCTGGCGGTTGGCCAGGCCGGTGAGGCCATCGAACAGCGCGAGCCGGGTGATCTCGGCATCGGCGCGGCGGCGCTCGGTCAGGTCGCTGCCGCTGCCGATAAAGCCCTGGAAGCGGCCGAGCTCGTCGACGGTGGGGCGGCCGGAGATCGACCACCATCGCTCGAGCTTGCCGCTGCTCGCCGGGCGCACCGAGTAATTGGAAAAGGCCGTTCGCGACGAAAGGTGGAAAGCGAGCGTCCGCTCGGTCTCGGGCGAATCGCTGTCGACCCGGAACAAGGCGGTCAGCGTCTCCCCGATTGCCGGCTTGTCCGGCAGGTCGAGCTCCTGCGAGACCTTTTCCGAGAGATAGGTGACGCGGCCATGGCTGTCGGTCTGCCAGAACCAGCCGGTGGTGTGGCTCTCGAATTCCTGGACGAGCCGGGTGGCCATCTGCCCCTGGACGGCGAGCGCGCTGCGGTTGTCCCGCGCGGAGCGATCGAGCCGCGCGATGCTGTAGGTCGAGATGGCAAGGCTGAGCAGGAAGGCGAGGGCGACGAGGCTCGCCAGGCCGAAGCCGGTCTGGATGGCGATCGTGATGACCAGGGCGGCCGCGAAACCCATGGTGGCGGCGCGCACCGGATGCAGCACGACCACCGCGACGATGATCGTGCCGAACACCGCGACGAAGCAGGTGAATTGCGCGGGGCTGACCGGCAGCCTCGTGGTGATGGCGAGGAGCGAGAGCAGGCCCACGCCGATGCCGGCGCCGGTGAGCGTCGCGATGCGGACATGGACGTGCGGCGAGGCGCGCGAAAAGGGCGGAACCGTCAGCAGGACGAGGGCGGTCACGCCGAGCGCGACGACCGCGCCGCCGTGAAACTCGATCGAGTTGAACAGATCGTAGCGGCCGAGCTGGGCGGCGGCATAGAGCAGCAGCCCGGACGAGGTGATCAGCGCGGCGACCGCGAACAGCCAGGTCGCGGCGAGCTGTTCGACCTGCCGGCGGAGCGAATCGGCCTGGCCGCCGGCACCGTCAACGGCTGGCGAAAGATCGTCGCGGAGCGCGCCGGCGGTGTTGGACAGCGCGCGAATGGGATGGAAAGCAACGATCATCCGTCCCGCTTAGCGCACGATCCTTGCCAAATTCCTTGCATCGGATGGTGAAAGAAGGATTTGCCCGCCCCTTGGCCGCGCGGGGCGCCGCGCATAAGGCTGCGCGCGACTCATTCCCGACTCGTCACCTTACGGAACCGACATGACCACCATCATCCGCGAAGCCGATCTGATCGAGAGCGTCGCCGACGCGCTGCAGTTCATCAGCTACTATCACCCGATGGACTATATCCGCGCGCTGGGCGCTGCCTATGAGGCCGAACAGAGCCCGGCGGCGAAGGACGCGATCGCGCAGATCCTGACCAACAGCCGGATGTGCGCCGAGGGGCATCGGCCGATCTGCCAGGATACCGGCATCGTCACCATCTTCGTCAAATGGGGGCAGGATTGCCGGCTGGAATCCGACAGGTCCTTGCAGGAAGTGATCGATGAGGGCGTGCGCCGCGCCTATCTCCATCCGGAGAACAAGCTGCGCGCCTCGATCCTGGCCGATCCGGCGTTCACCCGCCGCAACACGAAGGACAATACGCCCAGCGTGCTGCATCTGGAGATGGTGCCGGGCGCGACCGTCTCGATCGACGTCGCGGCCAAGGGCGGGGGCTCCGAGAACAAATCCAAGTTCAAGATGATGAACCCGAGCGATTCGATCGTCGACTGGGTGCTGGAGATGATTCCCCAGATGGGCGCGGGCTGGTGCCCGCCCGGGATGCTCGGCATCGGCATCGGCGGCACCGCCGAGAAATCCATGCTGCTCGCCAAGCAGAGCCTGATGGGCTCGATCGACATGGCGCAATTGAAGCAGCGCGGCGCGCAGAACGATATCGAGGCGCTGCGCATCGAGATCTTCGACAAGGTCAACGCGCTCGGCATCGGCGCGCAGGGGCTGGGCGGGCTGTCGACCATCCTCGACGTGAAGATCATGGACTGGCCGACTCACGCCGCATCGAAGCCCGTCGCGATGATCCCGAATTGCGCGGCGACACGCCACGCCCATTTCACGCTGGACGGATCGGGCCCGGTCTATCTCGAGGCGCCGAAGCTCGACGAATGGCCCGATGTGAACTGGACGCCCGACAAGGCGGCGATCCGGGTCGATCTCGACACGCTGACGCCGGAGGTGGTGCAGAGCTGGAAGCATGGCGACCGGCTGTTGCTCAGCGGCAAGATGCTGACCGGCCGCGACGCCGCGCACAAGCGGATCAAGGATATGCTCGAGGCCGGCGAGGAGCTGCCGGTCGAGTTCAAGGGCCGCGTGATCTATTATGTCGGGCCGGTCGATCCGGTCGGCGAGGAAGTGGTCGGCCCCGCCGGCCCGACCACCGCCACGCGAATGGACAAGTTCACCCGCATGATGCTCGATCAGGGGCTGCTCGCGATGGTCGGCAAGGCCGAGCGCGGGCCCGCCGCGGTGGAGGCGATCCGCGATCACAAAAGCGCCTATCTGATGGCAGTCGGCGGCGCGGCCTATCTCGTCGCGCGGGCGATCAAGGGATCGAAGGTGGTCGGCTTCGCGGATCTTGGGATGGAGGCGATCTACGAATTCGAGGTCAGCGATTTCCCGGTGACGGTGGCGGTGGATTCGACCGGCGCGAATGTGCACCAGCTGGCGCCGCTGGTGTGGAAGGAGAAGATAGCTAAGGAAGGGCTGCTGGAGAAGGCGTGATCCTGGGGGAAGGGGAAGCAATGTTCGGTATCCCCTTCCGTCTCGACACGTCGTTGTCGCGATCGGAAGTCCTCGACAGGCTGCGCCGCACAGGCGCGTCGCGCACGTCCTTTACAGCGCTGTATCTCGTCGCCGGGCCGCTGTTCATCGCGATCCCCTATGGGCGGGGTGAACCCTATTGTTTCGCCTGGATCAGCTTCAACGGCCGCAAGGCCGAAATTCGCGGACGGGCTCTGACGGGCGCGACCTTCATCCGATTGATTTCGATCGGGCTGCTGGCGCTGAGCGCCGTGCCGACGTGGCATTACCTTGCCGACGGGCCGCGCGACGTCCCGCTGAAGACGTTGATCGCCGCGATCATGCTCGTTGTCTATGGGTTGGGCACTTTCGTGTTTATCCACATCTCCCGCTGGCTTCGGGGCGGTGCCGAGAAGCAGATCGCGTTGCTGCAAAAGACGCTTTCGGCGCGGACCTTAGGGAAGGGTGGCAGATGAGTCTCGGTATCACGGCGATCGCTAAGGTTCGCTCCACCCGCGCGGACGCCGTTGACGATGACTGGGATCGCGAGACCGCCATCATCGAGCTGGAACCGCGCTTCGGCCCCGAGGCGCTGTTCGGCCTCGACGCCTTCTCCCATGCCGAGATCGCCTTCGTCTTCGATCAGGTGCCGGATTCGAAGATCGAGACCGGCGCGCGTCATCCCCGCAACCGCGAGGACTGGCCGCTGGTCGGCATCTTCGCGCAGCGGGGGAAGAGCCGGCCCAACCGGATCGGCATCACCGTCTGCCGGATCGAGCAGGTCGAGGGGACGCGGCTGCATGTGCGCGGGCTCGACGCGATCCACGGGACGCCGGTGATCGACATCAAGCCGGTGATGCGCGAGTTCCTCCCGCGCGGCGAGATCCGCCAGCCCGCCTGGGCGACCGAGCTGATGGCCGACTATTGGACGCGCGAAGGGTGAGCTCTTCGCCCGTGCCCGCATGATCACCTCCCCGATCTGGCTGCCCGCGACCATCGTCGCCGGGGGAATGCAGGCATGGCGGACGGCGGTGCAGAAGCGCGTCAGCCACAGCATGTCGGTGAATGCCGCGGGGCTGGTGCGCTATCTTTACGGCCTGCCCTTCGCGCTGATCCTGCTCGCAGGCTATGAAGCGGTCTTCGCGCACGGCCCGCTGCCGGTGGCGGGGCGCTGGTTCCTGCTGTTCTGCGCGGCGGGTGGCCTCGCCCAGATCGTCGCGACCAATTTGCTGCTCCTGGCGTTCGGGCACCGCAACTTCGTGGTCGGCACGGCCTATTCCAAGACCGAGGCGGTGCAGGGCGCGATCCTGTCCTTCCTGCTGCTCGGCGAGAGGCTGAGCCCGCTCAGCTGGGCCGGCATCGGCTGCGGCGTGGTGGGCGTGATGGTGCTGTCGACCGGCGGCAAGCGCATGGGCCCGATGGATTTCCTGCGCGCATTGGGGCAGCCGGCGGCGCTCTGCGGGATCGCCTCGGGCTTCTTCTTCGCGATGACCGCGATCGGCATCCGCCGCGCAACGCACGACCTCGCGACTCCCGATCCGATCCGTGCGGCGCTGATCGTGCTGGCGGTCACGGTGAGCCTGCAGGTGCTGATGCAGGGCTGCTATCTGGTCCTGCGCGAGCGCGACCAGGTGCCGCGAGTGTTCGCGCACTGGCGGGTTGCCGGGCAGGTCGGGCTGCTCTCCTCGATCGGATCGGCCTGCTGGTTCACCGGCTTCGCGACCGCACCGGTCGCGCTGGTGCGGATCGTCGGGCAAGTGGAGGTGGCCTTCACTTTCGCCTTTTCGCGTTTCTATCTCGGCGAGCGCATGATGCGCAGCGAGGGCGTCGGGCTGGTGCTGGTCGTGACCGGGGTGATCCTCGCGCTGGCGGGAGCGTTATAGTGGCGAAAGCGCAGGGCGGCACGGGAGCCTTGATCGCGACGGTGCTCGGATCGAGCGTCGCCTGGATCGACGGGTCGGTCGTCAACGTCGCGCTGCCGGCCATGGCCCGGGCGCTCGATGCCGACAGCGCGGGCGTGCAGTGGATCGTCAACGGCTATATGCTGCCCTTGTCGGCGCTGGTGCTGATCGGTGGCGCGCTCGCCGACAGCGCGGGGCGCAAGCGGACTTTCCTCGCCGGGCTGCTGCTGTTCGCGATCGCTTCGATCGGCTGCATGGTCGCGCCGACCTTGGGCTGGCTGATCGGTGCGCGGGTCGGGCAGGGGCTGGGCGCCGCCTTGCTGGTGCCGGCGAGCCTCGCCATTCTCGGCGCCGATTTCGAGGGCGCGGCGCGGGCGAAGGCGATCGGCACCTGGGCTGCGGCGGGCGCGATCGGCGGCGCGATCGGGCCGGTGCTGGGCGGATGGCTGGTCGATCATGTCGGTTGGCGATCGATCTTCGCGCTGATCGTGCCGATCGCGGTGGCGGCCGGGATCATGGGCTGGCGCTTCGTGCCGGACGGGCATGACAAGGATGCGGAGCCCCCCGACTGGTATGGTGCGATGCTGGCGACCGTCGGGCTGGGGCTGCTCGTCGGGGGGCTGACCTTGATGAGCTCGGGCACGCGCGGGACGGGCGCGGCGATGATCGGCGGCGGCACGATCGCGCTGATCGCCTTCGTCTCGCTCGAGGCGCGGCTCGGCGAGCGGGCCATGGTGCCGCTGGCCCTGTTCGGGACGCGGACCTTCACCGGCCTGACCTTGCTGACCTTCCTGCTCTACGCGGCGCTCGGCGGGACATTGCTGTTGCTGCCCTATCTGCTGATCGCGCGCGGCTGGAGCGCGACCGCGGCCGGCACGGCGGTGCTGCCCTTGCCGCTGATCATGGGGCTCGGATCGCGCGCGGTCGGCGGGCTGGCGGATCGGATCGGGGCGCGACCGTTGCTGGCGATGGGTCCGATGGTGACGGGGGCGGGCCTGGCGCTGTTCGCGCTG
This sequence comes from Sphingomonas bacterium, assembly GCF_028293085.1. Lineage (GTDB taxonomy): Bacteria > Pseudomonadota > Alphaproteobacteria > Sphingomonadales > Sphingomonadaceae > Sphingomonas. The sequence goes on along the minus strand of NZ_JAQGLC010000206.1, from coordinate 5,608 downwards.
CTGCCCGAGGGCGAGATCGATTATGTCCGCAACATCCTGCCCGCGATGCTGCTGATCGGCATCGGCATGACCGCGGCGGTCGCGCCGCTGACGACGACGGTGATGGCGGCGGTCGACCACCGGCACACCGGCGCGGCCTCGGGCGTCAACAATGCCACCGCGCGGATCGGCGGGATGATCGCGGTGGCGCTGATCGGGCTGGTGCTGAGCGACAATGGGCGCGGCGTGTCGCTTGGGGCGTTCCACGGCGCGGCGATGACGGCCGCGGTGATGGCGGTGGTTGCCGGGTTGTGCGGATGGCTGCTGGTCAGGCCCGGGACCGGCTGATCAATCGTCCTCGATCGGGTCGGTCGCCCAGCTTGCCTGCAGCGTCGGGACGATCGACCATAAGGACATCAGGTACAAGACGAGCGCGGCCATCTCGCGCAACAAGATGGTCCGGGTCCAGGCATCCGCCACGGAAAGCCCGACCAGGAGGAAAAGGCCAAGGACCGCGACCATGCTCATCACCGCGAAGGCGAAAAAATAGGCGTCGCGGCGGACCTGTCGATCGCGCTCGTCGACGCCCTTGATCGATCCCCATGGCTTGATCGGGCCGAACAAGGGCAGGACCCCGCCGATCAGGTTGCCGACGATCAGGATCGCATAGCCCAGCCAGAAACGGTTGGTCATGATGATGGTCGCGCCAAAGCCGATTGTGACCAGGCCGAGCGCGATGATCGAGAACCAGCGCAGATGGCGAGGGCGCCGCTTTCCCGGCTCCATCCGGTCGAGCAGCGCCGGCAGTTTCGTCCAGCTGGCGAGATCGTCCATCCTCGCGGCGAAACTCTTGCTCGTCTTGTAGCGCATGCGCGTCACTCCGCGGCGTCGGCGCGGCGCAGGGCGATCGCGACCGAGGGAAAGGGCTGGAAGGAAAAGAGGTGCTCGACCGCGACGTCGAAATAGGCCGCGATCTTCATCGCCAGCTCGAGGCTCGGCTTGTAATCGCCGCGCTCGAGATAGCCGATCGTCTGCGGATTGACCCCGACAGCATCGGCCAGCTCGCGGCGCGAGGTACCGCGCTCGGCCCGAAAAAGGGCGATTCGGTTGTTAATATCCATATATGTGTTGTGTAAACACAACGAATAATATTGTAAACCTGTGCTTATTCGCGCATCTGACGCTTCCACCAGACGCGATAAGCGAGAACCGCCGATTGAACCGTGGCTGTGAGGGTCCACATGCCCGCGGTCCACAGGCCTGCGGCCCAATCGAACCTCGCATCGAAGTCCAGATACCAACCCAGCGAAAGTATCGCGAGCATCACCAACAGGAAGGCGGCAACGCCGGCTTTGTCGACAGGCTCGGCGGCTGCCCAGTCCTCATGCGACAGATCGACCAACGTATCGGGTTCCGGGGCGGGTGGAGGAGTGGAAACGAAGATCGTTACCAGGGCGGTCACCGTCGCGACAAGTTCAGCGGTGCCGAACCGGCCTGTGCAGATCAGCCCGATGCTCGCGGCCGATCCCGCCAAAGCCAGCACCGATACGATGCGCGTGATCGGCGACGGATTGGCCCCGGCCGACCGGGTCCGGGTCTCCGGAAGTATCATTGCCTCAGCCATCCTGTCAGCGCCTCTCCGGCCGCTTCCGCCAGACACGGACCAGCAGCGGCACGGCGAAAAGCGGCAAGACCAGGATCTGCGTCAGATTGCGCAGCAACGCCGGCGGCACGATGAGGGGCTCGTCATAGCCAAGGCGAAGGATCAGCACGAGGAGAGAGACGAGTACCAGCAAATAGGGGATGCCGAAGCCCAGCGCGCCCGCCCTGAGATCGGCAAGCTTTTCAGCGTCGCTCCGATGGACCTTGTGAACTCGGGCGGACGGCACGAACACGATATACAAAGCGACGATCGCCGTCGTCAGCGCCGCGATGAATCCGCCAATCTCGAAATAGCCCAGCATTGTTGTCGCGACCGAGGAAACCATCCCCAGCAGTCCGATGACCGAAACCACCTTCGCCGTGATTGTAGGCCATTGTCCGCCGGCATCGGCCGAGGAACCCGCTACTTTCAGGATCTTCTGCATGAGTGCCCCTCCACCGCCACTCTATCCCGGGGAAGGACTGCGGGAAAGCGCGGACTCGCGTGCGGCTGAACCAGGCCGTGGGACGGGGCGGCGATGGGTTCGCCGCGGATTTTTGGATCTCGCACGCTGCCTTGATGCCGGAGCGGTCAGGGCGCTGCGCTGATCGTCAGGCGCCGCAATCGCCCAGGCGGTTGAAGGTGAGCGCGAAGGCGGTGTGGACCCGCACCGTCTGGCCGTCGGGCAGATGCGCGAAGGCGTCGATCGACGGGATCGCCTTGATCCGGTCGGCTGCCTCCTCGCCGGTCACGGTGAAGGTGCCGTTGATGGTGACCCCCTGCTTGGCCTGGGGTTCGCACCGGCCGCGCCCGACGATCTGGCCCCCGTCGCGATCGAGCGATTCGAAGCGGCAATTGACCTTGCTCGCGGAGCCCATCGTGGCATTGGCTTCGTCGACCGTCTTGATCCTGGGCTCGAAGCAGCCCTTGTCCTCGGTCTTGTCGGCCGGCAGCGCGAAGGGCGCCTCGTCGCGCATGATCGAGCGATCGTCGATCGTCAGCGCGACCAGCCTGAAGCTCGATTCCCAATGACCGCGCAAGGGCACGTTGCCGGGATCGTCGGGCAGGGTGCAGCCGCCGAGCAGCATGATTCCAGCCAGGACGGACATGTGACGCATGGCGATCTCCCCTTCGCTGCGGGAAGCAATGGCGGCGAAGCGTTACATGCCGGTTAATCGCGATTGTCCCGATGATGAACAACCGAAACGGATGGGCTTGGGGAGGACGCGTCGTGGTGATAAGAACCCGCGCAAGGGGAGTAGGGCATTGACCGAGCGGGTCGCGCTGCGCGGATACGACACCACATTGGATCGGGCCGGACTGGCGCTCGCCGCGGGCGGGTTGCTGGGCGGCGTGTTCACGAGCGTGCTCGTGGCGATCGGCGGACCGCCGTCGCCGCTGGGGATCGCGGTCGGCTTCCTGGTCGGCATGGTGATCACCGCGATGGCGGCGGTGGCGGTGGCCGGGCCGTTATGGCTGGTCGCCCATGCGCTCGGACGGCGCGGGCCATGGTCGGCGGCGGTGATCGGCGCGGTCGCCGGCTTCGCGCTGTTCCTCGGCGGCCAGACCTATGGCTTCGGCCTGTTCGCCATGCCGCCGACCGACGCGCGCACCCTGATGTTCCGCTGGATCAGCGCGGTGGCGACCAGCCTGATCCTGGCGAGCCTGTCCGCGCTGATCGGCCTGGCGATGTGGCGGGTGGCGTACCGGCGGATCTACTGAGGCAAGTTCGCGCCTGCCCTGCGTCGTCACGCCGGATTCGGTCCGGGGTCCGGCTCTAAACCCCGCCCATCCGGAACGCGCAGAGCTTGTTGCCGTCGGGATCGCGGAAATAGGCGCCGTAAAAGGCCTGCGGGCCCTCGTCGCCGCGCAAGCCGGGCGCGCCCTCGTCCGATCCGCCCAGCTCCATCGCCTTGGCGTGGAACGCGTCGACCTGGGCACGCTCCTTCATCGGGATCGCGACCATCGTGCCGTTGCCGACATTGGCCGCAGCGCCGTCATAGGGATTGGTGATGACGAGCGCGGGCGAGCCGAAGCCGGTGCCGTACATGGTGAAGCCGCCATGTTCGGGCATCTCCATCAGGCGTTTCGCGCCGATCGTGCCGAACAGCGCGTCATAGAATGCCTGGGCGCGCGGCACGTCGTTGGTGCCGAGGGTGACATACCCGATCATCATTTCGCTCCCTGAACCGGCGGGGTGATATCCTGCGGCGTGCATGCGCCGCCGCGCTTGGCCGTCATGTGCATCACGATCGTGCCGGCGCCGGGGATGTTTTTATCGACGGGCTCGATCGTGACCATCAGGTCCTGCGCGGTCGTGCCGCTCGTGCCCTTCACCGACATCCTGGCCTTGGTCGTGCCGGCACCGCAAATGCCCGACGTCTCGATCGCATCGCCCGACACCGATCTTTTGTCGAAGATGCAGCTCGTCCCGCTGCCGCCGACATTGCCGAGATCCGCCGTCACGTCTTCCTTCGCCGCCGCTTCGGGCGTGAGGCAGATCGACATGAAGCTGTACGTATCGAACGTCCGCTGCAACGCCGCCTTGTCGGCGGCGCTCTTGCCGTCGAGCCGGACAACGTCGATCTTCTGCGTCCAGCTTCCCGGCTGGCGCTTGGTCGCCGGAGATGCCGACTGGCCGCATCCGGAAAGAAGCAGCGCGGACGTTGCGGCCGCGACGAGCGTCAATTTCAGCATTGAAGAATCCCCCTGTTCGTACACGCATAGTCGCCGCGGCGGCGTGCCGCGGCAACCTGTATTCGCACCCTTGTACCGGCCGATCGGCCGGCGTCGGCTCAGCAGGGGCCGAGGCGCCGGCCGATGGTGTGGGTCTTCATCGTCATCTGCATCTTGCCCGACATGACCGAGCTGCCGTTCAGATCGAGCGTGGTCGCGCTATAGGCGCCGGTCGAGGTCACCGTCATCGCGCCGGTCGCGAAGCCGCATTGCATGACGGCGTTGAGGCGCCCGCCCGAGGCATTGAAGCTGGTGTAGCGGCATTTGCCCTTGCTCGCCGCGAGCACGGCCTGCGGGCCGGCAGCGGCCTGTTGCGGGGTGACGCAGGCAGTGACGATCTGCGGCGGCCGGCCGCGCATACCGGCCCTGACGCCCGGCGGGGCGCTCGGCATCTGCACGTCGAGGATGGTGACGATGGTCTGCCATTTGCCCGGCTGGATCGGCAGGCTTCCCGAGGCGGCGGGAAGGAGCAGGAGGGCGGCGGCGGCGAGCAGGCGTTTCATCGCATGATACTCCGATACTGAAGTGACGCGCGACCATTCCCGTTCGTTGCGGGTTGCGCTCTTACTCCCCATATTCCCGGACTATGGCAATCCAGATTCGCACCAGCCTCGAAGAGCCCGAGACGGGGGTCAGCTTCGTCCCGCACCGCCCCGCGCGCCCGCCCAAGGCGGAGGGCGGCAAGGCGTTCAAGCTCGTCTCCGAATATACCCCCTCGGGCGATCAGCCGACCGCGATCGCCGAGCTGGTCGAGCAGACCCAAGCGGGCGAGCGCGATCAGGTGCTGCTCGGCGTGACGGGATCGGGCAAGACCTTCACCATGGCCAAGGTGATCGAGGCGGTGCAGCGCCCGGCGCTGGTGCTCGCCCCCAACAAGATCCTCGCGGCGCAGCTCTACGGCGAGTTCAAGAGCTTCTTCCCCGACAATGCGGTCGAATATTTCGTCAGCTATTACGATTATTACCAGCCCGAGGCCTATGTCCCGCGCTCGGATACGTACATCGAGAAGGAAAGCTCGGTGAACGAATCGATCGACCGGATGCGGCATTCGGCGACGCGCGCATTGCTCGAGCGCGACGATGTGATCATCGTCGCCTCGGTCTCGTGCCTCTATGGTATCGGCTCGGTCGAGACCTATTCGGCGATGATCTTCGACCTGAAGAAAGGCCAGACGGTCGATCAGCGCGAGATCGTGCGCAAGCTGGTCGCGCTGCAATATAAGCGCAACGACCAAGCCTTCGCGCGCGGCAA
>NZ_JAQGLC010000161.1 GCF_028293085.1 Sphingomonas bacterium | reverse complement strand
GATGCGGAGATCTGGCGTTATGTCAGCCTGCGCACGCCGGAGATCATCGCGCGCTTCCTGCCCTTTTCGGTGCTGCTCGGCACGATCATCACGCTGACGACGATGAACCAGAACAGCGAGATCGTCGCGCTCAAGGCCTCGGGCCTCTCGGCGCACCAGGTGCTCGCGCCGTTGATTCTCGCCAGCTTCGGCGTCGCGCTGATCTCCTTCACCTTCAACGACCGCGTTGTCGCGCGCGCGACCGCGACGCTCAACCAGTGGCAGAACGCCGAATATGCGCCGGTGCCGATCGATCGCGGCGACCGCTCGAACGTATGGGTGCGCGACGGCGATGATCTGATCGAGGTCGGTCAGATCAAGGGCCGCGGCGAAACGGCGAAGCTTGCCGACATCACGCTCTACGATCGCACCGGGGGCAACCTCGTCGGCATCATCCACGCCGCGCGCGGCCAGCGTGAGGGCAAGGCGTGGCGCATCGGCCCCGCCACCCGCTTCGACGTGAAGACCGGCAAGATCGCCCCGATCGGCAGCGTGGTGGTGGCGAACGGCGTCCGCCCGGATCAGTTCACCCTGGCCACGGTCGATCCCGACGGCCTCTCCTTCAGCGCATTGCGCTCGGCGATCGGCGATCTGTCCGACGCCGGCCGGCCGACCAAAGCGCTCGAAGGATCGATGTGGCACAAGCTGTCCGGGCCACTCTCCTCGGTGCTGATGCCGCTGCTCGGCGCGATCGCCGCCTTCGGCCTTGCGCGCTCCGGCCGGCTGTTCGTCCGCGCCGTGATCGGCATGGCGCTGGGCTTCGCCTATTTCGTCGCCGACAATTTCGCGCTGGCGATGGGCAATCTGGGCGCGTACCCGCCCTTCCTCGCCGCCTGGGCGCCGTTCCTGCTGTTCTTCATGATCGGCGAGGCGGTGCTGGTCCGCACCGAGGAATAGCCGGCAGGCCCTTCCCGCCCACCTGACGGCGGTCGGTGTCGATTCAAACCCTATCGGCCTCGGGCTACCGCGACCCCATGGTGCTGCGGATCAGCCTGTCGACCAGCCCCGGAAGGCCGGGATAGCTGGCCGTGTGATAAGGCGACTGCTCCCCCAGCGCCGCCGACAGCCGGCGATGCGCCTCGGCCAGCGCGTGATAGGGCACGCCCGGCAGCAGGTGGTGCAGCGCGTGGTAGCGCAGCCCGACCGGCGCCCACAGCACCGGCAACAGGGCCGGCGGCGGCACGTTGACCGTATCGAGATACTGCGCCGTCACCGTCATCGCCTCGCCCTCGTTTTCCCAGAGATGGGCGACCAAGGTCCGCACCTGGTTGAGCACCGCCACACCCGAGGCGACGACGAGAAAGATCAGGAAGGCGCGCAACGGCAGCACGCCGGTCGCGACCGCCGCGAGCAGGGCGATCGCCCACACGCTGGTCGCGGCCTCGATCCGGTGCCACTGGGTCCGGAAGGCGCCTTCGGGCGCGCGGCGGCGGAAGGACGGGTTGATCGCGAGGCCCGAATAGCGCTCGACCAGCCAGGTCCGCACCTTCGGGAATATCAGCGACAGCGGCGCCAATACCGCGAAGCGCACCAGCAGCGCGATCGGCGCGAACAGCGACGCGACGATGAACAGCGGCAGCGTCCAGGGCTTCATCAGCGCCAGCGGCAGATATTCGGGATCCTCGGCCGTGCCGTAACGCGTCCGCGCGTGATGGAGGTTGTGTACCCCCTCATACATGAAGGACGGCACCATCAGCGGGATGCCGACGAGCAGGTTCCAGCCGAGCCGGAAGCCGGGCAGCGCCGCGTGCTTGATATGGGTGAGCTCGTGGATGAAGCTGCCGGCGCGATACAGAGCGAGGATCGCCACCACCCCCGCGACGATCGCCCAGGGGACCGACCCCAACGTCATCGCCGCCGCCAGCGCGGCATAGCCGATCCCGGCCGATGCCAGCATGTCCGCCCAATAGATCGACGGCCGCGGCGCGTTGAGGTCGCGCGTCAGGTCGGCCGCGGTGCGGAGCATGGCCTTGTCGTCGGCGATGCGGTCCGCACCCGTCCGCAGGACGGTGCCCGCACGCGGCGCGGGTTCGCGCCGATCGAGGGTAAGCGATGTATCCATGGTTCGCGGCATTGCACAAAGATAGTGGCTAGATGGTGGCAGCAACAGAGGCCGAAACCGCCGAATACGGCCCTTCCGCTTGACTTGCGCCGCTTGACAGGCTGGATCGCACACGGGAGTGCACACACCATCCAGAGAGGGCTCAACGTCTTGGCCAACACCGCACTTTCCATCCGCCCGATCGACAGCAAGGCCGATCGCAAGAAATTCGTCGACCTGCCCTTCCGCCTCTACAAGGACGATCCCAACTGGGTGCCGCCCTTGAAGGGCGAGGCGCTCGGGCTGATCACGCCCGAGAAGAATGGCTGGTTCAGCCATGCCGAGGCGCAGCTGTTCCTCGCCGAGCGCGGCGGTCGGGTTGTCGGCCGCATCTCGGCGCATATCGACACGCTCGCGCTCACCATGCCGCCCGAACAGGGCTTCGGGCCGGGCTGCGGCCAGTTCGGCCTGCTCGATGCCGAGGACGAGAACACCGCCAAGGCCCTGATCAACGCGGCGGAAGGCTGGCTGCGCAACAAGGGCATGAACCGCGTGCTCGGCCCGATCAGCATGTCGATCTGGGAAGAGCCCGGCCTGCTGATCCAGGGTTACGATCATCCCCCGACGATCATGATGGGCCATGCCAAGCCCGAATATCGCGGCTGGATAGAGGGCGCGGGCTATATTCCGGCCAAGACGCTCTACACCTATGACCTCGACATCACCCAGGAATTCCCGCCGATCGTGCGGCGGATCATCCAGTCGGGCGAGAAGAATGAGCGGATCCGGATCCGCGAAGTC
>NZ_JAQGLC010000133.1 GCF_028293085.1 Sphingomonas bacterium | reverse complement strand
CATGCCGATCAGCGATTGCAACATGCCATTGCCGCCTTCGCCGCCGCTGTTGATCTGCACGCGCGGGACGATCTCGACGCCCGATGTCTCGAGCGCCTCGGCGATGCGTTCGACGATCTGGCGGGTGAGCTGGAACTGCGCGCCGCCCGATGCCGTCACCTGCCGCTCGATCGCCTCGGCGGTCGCGAGACCGGTCTTGGTGATGCGCTCGGCATCGGCGCTGGCGAGCGCGACGATCTTGGCCGCTTCGCCTTCGCCGGTGAGGCGGATGCGGTCGGCCTCGGCCTTGGCCATGGTGCGGGTGCGGTTGGCGTCCTGTTCGGCGCGTTTCGCCTCTGCCTTGCCCTCATTCTCCTGGATGGTGATCGAGAGCTCGGACTGGGTGATGCCGGTCTGCTGCTGGGCACGGGCCTCCGCCTCGCGCAGGGTGCGCTCGCTGTCGGCGGCGGTCTGCTGCTTCTTGTAGGTATCGACCTTCTCGGCCGCGACCTGACGCTGGCGGAGCTGGTTGAGGACCTGCTCGATCTGGTCATTGCCCTCATGCGCGCGGGGGGTGCCGATCAGCACCTCCTGCATCTCGAGATTATAATGCGAGAATTTGTCGCGCATCTCGGCGCCGGCCTGTTCCTGGATGACGCTGCGTTCCTGGAGCAATTCGATCAGCGTCTTCTTCTGGGCGACGTTCTTGAAATAGGCCGAGACCATCGGATCGAGCGTCTGCTCGACCAGCTTCTTGATGTCGCCGAAACGCTGGATGACGAGCGGCGCCTTGCGGTAATCGATGTGCACGACGACCGAGAGCGGCAGGGTCGGCTCGAACGCGTCCTTGGTGATCAGGCTGACCTCGGACAGATTCTCGTCGAGCTTGTGCTGGCCGGTGGTCGCCTGATCCCATTTCAGGATGAAGTTGGTGGTCGGGACGATCACGACCTTGCCGGCATAGGTGTTGAAGGCATATTTGCCGGGCAGCAGCGGATCGCTCCACACGCCGCGGCTGCCGCGCGCGACGAGCTCGCCGTGGCGATATTCGTCGCCCGACGTGTCGGTGCCGCTGTCGCCGGTATAGGAGATGACGACGCCGACATGGCCGACCTCGACGATCGTCTTGGCGACCATCTCGACCGTCGCGAACAGCCGGTTGATGAAATAGCTGCCCTCGACCAGCACCTGGAGCTGGCGCCCGCGCCGGCCGCCCGCCGCCAGGAACTTTTCGGGATCCTGGAACGAGTTGTGGAAGGTCGCGGCGTTGTCCTGGTCGACGCCGACCTGCGGCGCGATGATGTGATCGGCGGTCAGCGCCGCGCCGTCATGGACGGTCACGATGCCGATCATGTCGTCCGCGCCCTTGATCACGACCGCGTAGAAGCCGCCGCGCTCCTCGATGACGTTCTTCATGTCCTCGAACAGGCCGGCATCGTGATTTTCGAGCATCAGCCCGTAGATCCGCTCGGCGGTGATGACGACGAACTGGGCCAGGTTGATGGCATAGGTGCCCTCACGCAGGATGGTGCGCTGCGGCCCCTTCTGGCCGCCGCCGGTGAGAAAGGCGCGGACGTCGAGATAGTCGGCGGTGCCGACATTGCTGGCAAGCGTCTGGGTCGCGTTCAGCGGCGCGCCGTCGCGCGCGAACACATAGCCGATCTGGCCCTGCGGGATGGTGACGAGCGACTGGGTGTGGACCCGGTACTGGAACGGGAAGAAGAAATGATAGCCGCCGCGCAGGACGTCGGGTTGAAAGCCCGCCTCTCCATTAAGTGCGATCAGGCCGCCCGCGATCGAGCCGCGGCGAGCCCATAATTTCTCGACGATGGCGACGCGGTTGTTGGCGACGTAGCGCACACATCGCGACGCCATGAGCAGGACGAACAAAGTGAGCGCCACGACACCGACGGCGCCGAGCATATAGAGATTTGTCATGGTGAGGTTGATCCCCGAGGTTGAAGCGAGATCGCTTCCCGACATGAACATGTCGTGGTCTCTATTTACGCTTCTCGAATGCGCCGGTCTAGCGAATCCGGATGGTCGATTCGTGCAATTTCGGAAGGTGCTTGTTTACCGGACGACATCCAGATCATCGCCATATTTGCTGGCGATATAACCAGCCATGGTCTGCGCGTTGCGCGTGGCGGCGATGCCGGTGTCCTGGGCGAGATCGTCGAGTTTCTGCGCGACATGCCGGAGCGTCTCGGCGGCCAGTCGGCTGACCTCGCGTTGCTGCTCCCCGCGCGCCGATGCATGCGCACCGGCATAGGTGCCGGCGGCCTTGTCCAGATCGCGCGAGACCTGCTGGTATCGTTCATCGTCATGGTGCCACGCAGCGTCAGCGATCGCGTGAAGTGCCGATTCGATCGCGGGATCGTCCTTCATTGCCCCGAGCAGGCCGACTGCGTGGGAAAGCTCATTTCGCGATCTGATGGCCGGGTCCTTGCCCAGGGTCGTCAACTGCCGGTTGCGGCGTGTCCGACCGACCAGGCCGGCCAGGGCGGCAACGCCGGTGCCGGCGACGGTGACGGATGCGTAAAACGTGATGAAATAGAGGCTGACCTGCGGCAACAGGGAGAAGAGTCCGTCGGTCGTGCCATGTTCCAGGACATAGACGACGAGTGTGACGACCAGGAGCAAAAGGTAGGCCGGAACGCCGATGTGGATCATCAGGCCGGCGAAGAACTTCCAGGGTGCGATTCCGGGCGGCTTGGGCCGATCGGGGCTGGAGCGGACTTCAACGCGCTTCATGGTCGTGCCGTCCCTTCCGACTCGATGGCGGCCGACCTAGCCGATTTGCAGGTTGGGGGTAATGGGCAGTGCAGCGCGGAGATGGAGCGCAACTAGATTCCCCTCCCGTTTGCGGGAGGGGTTAGGGGTGGGCTCGCGCTCACCGTCAGCGGTACCGTTCGCGGAGGCCGGGAGCCCACCCCCGACCCCTCCCGCAAGCGGGAGGGGAGAAGGAATGGCCACGATGCGCTTACCTGGCGCTACGCCGGCTGCTCCGCCAGTGCCCGCGTCCGTAACAGATAGAGCGGCACCGCGCTGATGATCAGCACGAAGCACAGTTCGTTCGCCTTGAGCCCGGTGCCGACAAGGACCCAGCCGCAGAAGACCAGCCCCAGCACTGCCGCGATCCGCGCGACACCGAGCCGAAGCGCCGCCACGCAGGCGCCAACGTAAAGCCACATGGTGGCGGCCGCCGTCAGGTTGAGCATGAAGTCCAGAATGAAGCTCGTGCTGCCGCTCGCACAGCTCAGGATCAGGATGCTCGCGCACAGGCTGGTGAAGAGCAGCACGCCAGTCGGCACGTCGCGATCGTTGGTGCGGCCGATCCAGCGTGGGAGCAGATCGGCGCGCGCCATGCCGAGCGGGACTTCGCCCTGGACCAGAATCCAGCCGTTGAGCGCGCCGACCGCCGCGATGACGGTGAAGCCCGCGACCGCAAGCTCGGCGCCACGGCCGAGAAAAATGCCGACGAACATCGAGATCGGCGCGGGCGCGTCGCGCACTACTGCCTCGGGCAGGGTGAAGATGATCCCCGAACAGACGACGATATAGAGCAGGCCGGTCAGGATGCCGCCGGCGAGCGTTGCCCGCACGACATTGACCTCGGGCCGGTCGACTCGCTCGGCCGCGACGCTGGCGCTTTCGAAGCCGACCAGCGCGTAAAAGGCCAAAGCGAGGGCAGGGGTGATGCCGCTGTCGCTGAAGGCGGCATGTGGCCCCGGGTTCCCCGGCGGCGTCACCATGCCGGTCCAGAGCGCGATGATGATCAGGACGACAAGGACGAGCGGCAGGACCTTGAGCACTGTCGTCACCACCTGAAAGCGGCCGGCAGCCCGCGCGCCGCGCAGATTGAGCAGGGTGAGCGCCCAGACCACCACCACCGCGCCGAGCGCCTGCGGCACGGCCGGCGCGAGAAAGGGCAGGAACACGGCGAGATAGCGCACCGCGGTCAGCGCGATGATCGCATTGGCCGACCAGATGCCGACCCAGTAGCTCCAGCCGATCAGCACGCCGGGCAGGGGCCCCAGCACTCGCCCGGTGATCGCGATCCCGCCCGGTGCCTCGGGCATGGCGATGGCGAGGCGCGAGAGCACCCAGGCGAGCAGCACGGTGCCAGCGATCCCGGCGACCCAGGCAGCGACGCCGGTCCAGCCATAGGGCGCGAGCCGCGAGGGCAGGACGAAGATGCCCGATCCGATCATCCCCCCGACCACCAGGGCGGTCGCGGTCCAGAAGCCGAATGGCCGGACTGTCGGTGTCGTCATGATGCTGGCCCCCCTGCTTGCGGAGAAATAAGCACGGTTCGGTTGCGGACGCCATCCGCCCGTTGGGGCTGGTGGATCGCGGGGGTTCGACGCTAGAGACGTCCGCATGTCGTTGCGCGTTTCCACCACGAGCTGGCAGCCGGAGAGCAGCCGCTGGCCGCCGCGGCTGATCGATGCCGCGCTGGCGCTGCACGACAACCAGCTGTCGGTCGCCGAGCCGCTGCTGCGGGCGCATCTGAAGGACGACCCGTTCGACGTGGCGGCGATCCGCATGCTGGCGGAGCTGGCCGGGCGGATCGGGCGCTACCGGGATGCCGAGACGTTGCTGCGCCGGGCGCTCGAGCTGTCGCCGGAATTCACCGCGGCGCGCGCCAATCTCGCGATCGCGCTCTACCGGCAGAATCGCCCGAGCGAGGCGATCGCCGAGCTGAACCTGGTGCTCGAGGACGAACCCGACAATCCCGGCCATGCCAATCTCAAGGCCGCGGCGCTCGGGCGGATCGGTGGTTTCGACGAGGCGATCGAGCTGTACGAGACGGTGCTGAAGGACGCGCCGAAGCAGCCCAAGGTGTGGATGAGCTTCGGCCATATGCTCAAGACGGTCGGGCGTCAGGCCGAGGGCATTGCCGCCTATCGCCAGTCGATCGCGCTGACGCCTGAACTGGGCGAAGCCTGGTGGAGCCTCGCCAATCTGAAGACGGTGCGGTTCGACGAGGCCGATATCGCCGCGATGCAGGCCGAGCTCGCCCGCGAGGATATTTCCGACGAGGACCGGTTCCACCTCGATTTCGCGCTGGGCAAGGCGTTCGAGGACCGGAAGGACGCGAAGGCCGCGTTCGATCATTATGCGGCGGGCAACACGCTGCGGCGCAGCAGGATCGTCTATGACGCCGACGAGACCGAGACGTTCGTCGATCGCAGCATAACGCTGGCCACGCCGGATTTCTTCGCGGCGCGGGCAGGGGGCGGCTGCGACGCGGCCGACCCGATCTTCATCCTGGGCATGCCGCGCGCCGGATCGACCCTGGTCGAGCAGATCCTGTCGAGCCACCCCCTGGTCGAAGGCACGTCCGAGCTGCCGGATATCCCGATGCTGGCGCGGCGGATTGCCGATTATCCGCAAGGGCTGGAGGCGCTGTCGTCCGACCGCCTGCGCGAGCTTGGCGAGGAATATCTGCGCCGAGCGAGCGTGCAGCGGCGCACCGACCGCCCCTTCTTCATCGACAAGATGCCGAACAACTGGGCGCATCTGCCCTTGATCCACCTGATCCTGCCCAAGGCGAGGATCATCGATGCGCGGCGGCACCCGCTCGGCTGCTGCTTCTCCAACTTCAAGCAGCATTTCGCCCGTGGGCAGGCGTTCAGTTACTCGCTCGAGGATATGGGGCGTTATTACCGCGACTATGTGCGGCTGATGGCGCATGTCGATGCGGTGCTGCCTGGGCTCGTCCACCGCGTGATCTACGAGCGGATGGTGGAGGATACGGAAGCCGAGGTGCGCGCGCTGCTCGCGGCCTGCGGACTGGAATTCGACCCCGCCTGCCTCGATTTCCACAAGACCGAGCGCGCCGTGCGCACCGCCAGCTCGGAACAGGTGCGCCAGCCGATCTTCCGCGAGGGCACCGAGGCGTGGAAGCCGTTCGAGGCCTGGCTGGGCCCGCTCAAGGCTTCGCTGGCGGATGTCCTGGATGACTATCCGGACGCGCCCAGCTTCACCTGAGCTTGCCAGCAACGAACCCCCGACGCGGGAAATTGGTCACAGACGGAATCTCACCGGCACATTGCTGGAGGCGCATGTAAAGCAGGCTTGACGTAAAGTTAGCTTGTCATGTAAAGCTTCATTTACACCGGCTTCCCGGTGTTCAGCTTTACCAGAGGATATCCGATGCGATGACAAGCCTTTCCATCAAAGCATGCCTGGTCGTGGCCGCTGCGTTCCCGTTGGTTGCGCTGACCGCGCAGCCGATTCACGCCGGGGACAAGGCCAATGCGGTCGCCGCAGCATCTGTGCAGCAAATGGATCACATTTCCGTGCAGGCGCTTGGCACCAGGGGCAGTCCGGTGATCCTCATCCCGGGCCTGTCGAGCCCGCGCGCCGCCTGGGACGGCGTTGCTCCGGGTCTCGCCAGGACACACATCGTCTATCTGGTGCAGGTCAACGGCTTCGGCGGAGACGAGCCGCGCGCCAACCTCGAGCCGGGTATCCTCAAGGGAATGGTCGCCGACCTCGACACGCTGATCACAGCGCGCGGGATCAAGGGCGCGGCCGTGGTGGGCCATTCGATGGGCGGGCTGGTCGGCATGATGCTTGCCGCGCGGCATCCGGAGAGCGTCGGACGCCTGATGGTGGTGGATGCGCTCCCCTTCTTCGCGGTGATGATGGCGCCGCCGGGCACCGACGTCACCGCCGCGATGGTCGAGCCGCGCGCGGCGCAGATGCGCGATGCGGTCCGGGCCAGCTATGGCAAGCCGGCCGACCCGGCCGCCGCGGAGGCGAACGTTGCCGGCATGGCGCTGCGGCCCGAGAACCGGGCAAGGATGAAGGCATGGGCGCTGGCCTCCGATCCGCGCGTGGCGGCTGAGGCCATGTACGAGAATTTGACCACTGACATGCGCCCCGAGCTGGATGCGATCCGTGCGCCGGTCACTTTGGTCTATGCCTGGAACGACACATATCCACGCAAGGAGCGGGCCGACCCGTTCTTCCGCAATCAATATGCGGCGGTCCGGCGCATCACCTATGTCGATATCGGCGACTCCGCCCATTTCGTGATGCTCGACCAGCCGGCGAAGTTCCAGGCTGCGCTGGAGGCGTTCGTCGCGGAGTAGACCGGCACAATCTGGATGGGTCCGGGCAGGGAGTTGAGGCCAGGAGAAAAGACGATCCAGCCAACGTTGCAAAACTGTCACGATGCGTGGGCGAAATGATTTCGCCCACGCGTTGCGATTGACGGATGTTGCGCCTGCGAACACCTTCCCGACAGACAATTTCGTATCGGGGACCTACGATGCACGTCACCAAGCGCCATCTCGTTATCACTGCTCTGCTCGCGTCGGTCGCGAGCGTGGCGACACCCGCCTTCGCGCAGTCGGCACCCGCCGACACGCAGGAGGCGACGCCGCCCGAGCAGGACGACGTCATCGTCACCGCGCAGAAGCGCGAGGAGAATATCCAGAACGTGCCGATCAGCATCCAGGCGCTGGGCACGAAGAAGCTGGATCAGCTCAACGTCACCAACTTCGCCGAATATTCGCAGCTGCTGCCGTCGGTGTCGTTCCAGGCGCTGGGCGGCACGCCGGGCACCAACGTGGTCTATATGCGCGGCGTCGCATCGGGCGGCGACGGCAATCATTCGGGATCTTTGCCCTCGGTCGGCGTCTATCTCGACGAGCAGCCCGTCACCACGATCGGCGGCAACCTCGACGTCCATGTCTATGATATCGCCCGCATCGAGAGCCTCGCCGGGCCGCAGGGCACGCTCTACGGGGCTTCGTCCGAGGCGGGCACGATCCGCATCATCACCAACAAGCCCGATACGAGCGGTTTCTACGGCCGGGTCGATGGCGAGGTGAACAGCGTCAACAAGGGCGGCGTGGGCGGCAAGCTGGAAGGCATGATCAACATGCCCTTCTCGCAGGATGTCGCGCTGCGCGTGGTCGGCTTCTACGAGAAGGATGCCGGTTTCATCGACAATGTCGCCGGCTGCCGCAGCTTCCTGCCGGCGACCAACCCGCTTGGCTGCACGCCCAACAATGGCGGCATCAGCGTCAATAATTCGGCCTTCGTGAAGAAGGACTATAACGACACCGAGCTGTGGGGCGGCCGCGCCGCGCTGAAGATCGATCTCGACGACAATTGGACCGTGACGCCGACGGTGATCTATCAGGACGAGCGCTCGCACGGCAGCTATGGCTATGATCCGCGGGTCGGCGACCTGCAGGTCCAGCATTTCTTTCCGGAATATCGCCGCGACCGCTTCATCCAGGCGGCGCTGACGATCGAAGGCAAGCTCGGCAATTGGGACCTGACCTATGCCGGCGCCTATCTCGACCGCAAGGATCTGCAGTCGAGCGACTATACCGATTATGCCGAGGCCTATGACCAGCTCTATGCTCATTATGTGAGCTCGGACGGCAGCTTCTCGTGCGAGGGCATTGCGGGCTGCTTCTATTTCATGGATTCGGCCGGCCATCAGATCGATCCGCGCCAGCATGTGATCGGCACCGATCATTTCAAGAAGATGAGCCAGGAGTTCCGCGTCTCCTCGCCCCAGAGCGACCGGTTCCGCGTTACCGCCGGGCTGTTCTACCAGCGCCAGAGCAATGACATCCACCAGGATTATCAGGTGCCCGGCCTCGCGCCGTCACTGTCGGTGAACGGTCACCCCGGCACCTTGTGGCTGACTCAGCAGCACCGCGTCGACAAGGACTATGCGATGTTCGGCGAGGCGAGCTTCGATATCCTGCCGAACCTGACGCTGACCGGCGGTGGCCGCGCCTTCATTTACGACAATTCGCTGATCGGCTTTTTCGGCTTTGGCCGCGATCCCAACGGCCCGCCCTATAACGCGGCGGCAAGCTCGCGCACCGGCGTCGCCGGCTGCTTCACCACGACCGGGGCCCAGTTGCGCGACAATCCGGGCGGCACGCTGTTGCCGGCCGCGGTGGACGGAAGCCCCTGCACCAATCTCGGCATCTTCTCCAACGGCACGGTCATTCCGAAGGGAACCCAGGGCCAGGGCTTCACCCACCGCCTCAACCTGACCTGGAAGCCGGTGCACGACGTGATGCTGTATGCCACATGGTCGCGCGGTTTCCGGCCGGGCGGTATCAACCGTCGGGGCACGATCCCGCCCTATGCCGCAGATTACCTGACCAATTATGAGGTCGGCTTCAAGACGACCTTGGCCGGCGGCAGGCTTCGTCTCAACGGGGCGCTTTATCAGCAGGAATGGAAGAAGTTCCAATTCTCCTTCCTCGGCCAGAACAGCTTCACGGAGATCCATAACGGCCCGAACGCCCGCATCCGCGGCGCCGAGCTGGATGCCAATCTCAACCTCGGCCCCCTCGTCCTGACGGCCGCTGGCTCCTATACCGATGCGAAGACGACGCAGAATCTCTGCTCCGTCGACGACCCGACCTATACCTGCGCCACCAGCTCGATCTCGGCACCCACGGGCACGCGCCTGCCGGTTACGCCGGAATTCAAGGGGAACGCGACGGCGCGCTACACCGTCGATTGGGGCAGCGCGAAACCCTATCTGCAGGCGGTGGTAGCCTATCAGAGCTCGGCATCGTCCGATATCCGCGTCGCGGAGGCGGCGCTGCTCGGCAGGCTGCCTTCCTTCACGACCGCCAATTTTGCGGCCGGTGCGGAATTCGGCAATTATTCGGTAGAGGTGTTCATCCAGAACGCCTTCGACGAACGCGGCCAGCTCTCGCGCTTCCAGGAATGCGGCAATTGCTCGCAGCGGCCCTACATCGTTCCGATCGATCCGCGGACCATCGGCCTGCGGCTCGGCGCGAAATTCTGAGGCGGGGGCGGCGGGCTCCGGTCCGCCGCCGCTTTCCTCTCCGGCATCGATCCATGCGCGCGCTGCATAGCGTGAACTCCGGCATTGATACCGGTGTCATCCGCTGCCATAGTCCGGGCGGGACAGGCGAAAATACGCCTCCCGGCAGGAGAGATAAGCGTGACGACAGGCTTTCGCACATCCCGGAAAATGGTTTTGGGGCTTTTGCTGGCGTCGAGCGCCGTGGTGCCGGCCCATGCCGCGCCCGATCCGGCCGGGCTGCTGTTCCGCGCTTCCGCCGACAAGAGCCTGACCGCCGAGCGCGCCGGGGGCGATGCGATCCCCAATTTCCAGAGCAATGTCTCGATCGTGCCGACCGGCAAGTCGGGCGGGGCGATCCAGTGGCAGGATGATGGCTATGTCGCCTGGCGCGCGCCCGGCAACATCTATGCCCAGCGCGGAACGCTTTCCTTCTTCTGGCGACCGCGGACACCCGTGGGCGAGGCGCCGTTCGCGCTGTTCCGCGTCGGCTTCGCCGATCATTCGAGCTGGGACATGGCGTTCCTCAGAATCGACTGGAACGGCCACGGCTTCGATGCCTTTGTCACTGACGCCAATCTGGCGCGGAGCCGGGTGTCGTTCCGGATCGACCAACTGCCCGCCGCGGACCAGTGGAAGCATATCGCCTTTGCCTGGGACGAGAATGTCGGCGTGCGTCTGTTCGTCGACGGCAAGGAAGTCGCGCGGAAGGACGGCAAGGCCGACCTGGATTCGGGGCTCGACCAGTTCGGACTCGCCGGGCGGATCATCTCGCCGCACCAGGTGCAGAGCCGCTATCACTTCATGCGCGGCAGCGATGTCGACGAGATCCGCGTCTATGACCATATGCTGGGGGCGACGGATGTCGCAGCGCTGGCCGATAATCGCGAGCCGGCATCGGCGCCCGAATCCGGCGAGGCGGCGCGGCGCGCGGCATGGCTGCACCGTTTCGGCTGGGACGTAAGCTCGCCGCCCGCGCTGACGAGCGATTCCACCAGCATCCGCAAGATCGAGTTCGCCGATGCCAAGGACCTGAAGCAGTGGATGTGGAAGGGGATCGACGGCGTGCCCGAGACGACCTGGCCGGGCGTCTACAACCGCTCCCGGTTGCCCGGGCGCGACGATTATTTCGAGCTGCCCGACTGGAACACCTATGTCGAAGGCGGCAAGGGCTATGACCTGACCGTGCCGGAGGGCGTGCACTTCAACCGCGTCGAGATTCGCGGTGCGGCTTATGGCGCGCTCGGTTATTCGAGCGACGGTGGTTCGTACACGACGCTGGCAAAGCGGCCGCAGGGCGAGGTGCGCAGCGTCGACAGGTTCTCGACGAAGACCGGCGGCAAGCTGCGCTTCACCAACACGGCGCAGGAAACCCCGATCCAGGAGATCTGGGCCTATGACGTGGCGGAAGGCGCCGAGCCCGAGGGGCGGCTGACGCTCAGCTATTCGGTCAACGCCAATGCCGCGCCCGCTTTCGCCGCGCTTTCCGGG
>NZ_JAQGLC010000120.1 GCF_028293085.1 Sphingomonas bacterium | reverse complement strand
GACTTCCAGCACCACTGGCAACGCGCGCGGCAGTCGGGGATCGCTGTCGGCGACCTGCACGATTATTCGTTCGCGATCGCCGCGTGCCGCAACAATGCGTTCGAACTGCCCAATGAAGATCCGAAGTCGATCCGATCGACCTATGCCTATGCCTATCATTTCGATGCCGGCCTGTACGCCAATTTCCTGCGCCGCTGGACGGTCGCGCGGGGCGTCGAGCGGATCGAGGGCCAGGTCGTCGATGTCGGCCGCAATGCCGGATCGGGTCATGTCGAGACGCTCACCCTCAAATCGGGCAAGGTCGTTGCGGGCGACCTGTTCATAGATTGCAGCGGTTTCCGATCGCTGCTGCTCGGCGGTACGATGGACGTGCCATGGCAGGATTGGAGCCAGTGGCTGCCCTGCGACCGCGCGCTCGCCGTCCCGTGCGAGCGGACCGATCCGCTTACCCCCTATACGCGTGCGACGGCGCGTGAGGCCGGCTGGACCTGGCGCATCGCGCTGCAGCACCGCACCGGCAACGGCTATGTCTTTTCGAGCCGCTTCTGCGACGAGGACAAGGCGCGCGAGACCTTGCTGGGCGCGCTGGACGGCGCGGCGCTTGCCGAGCCGAGACTGCTGCGCTTCGATGCCGGCCGGCGTGCGAGCGCGTGGAGTGGCAATTGCGTCGGCATCGGTCTCGCGAGCGGCTTTCTGGAGCCGCTGGAATCGACCAGCATCTTCCTGATCCAGGCCGCCGTCATCGATCTCGCCAAGCTGATGCCGACCCCGGGCGACGGCGATCGGATGGATGTCCGGCTGGCCGACGAGTTCAATCGCCTGTTCCGCATCCATTACGATCGCACGCGCGACTTCCTGATCCTCCATTATGTCGCCAACCGGCGCGAGGGCGAGCCGCTTTGGGATCATGTGCGGACTATGCCGCTGCCCGACAGTCTTGCCCACAAGATCAGCCTGTTCGAGGAAAGCGCCGCCGCGCCCGACTATAAATACGGGCTGTTCTCCCGCGACAGCTGGCTCGCGGTCCTGGTCGGCCAGGGCGTGACGCCGCGCGGCTACAACAGGCTCGCCGATCGCCTCGCTCTGCCTGATCTGGAGGCGAGGATGCGGGACCTGAAGTCGCGCATCGACATCAATGTCGCCGACATGTCCGCGCATGGCGACTTCATCGCGAGCTATTGCTCGGAACCGGCCCCCGCCCCCGCTGCGGCGATGGATTTCGTCGAATGAGCGCGCCGATCGACAAGGTCGTGGTGGCGGGCCGCGACGCCGCGCTCTGGCTCACGGCAAATGTCCTGGCCAGCGCGCTCGAGCCCGCCGGCGTGACGGTCGAAGCGGTCGAGCTGCCGAGCGCGCTCGGCCCGGCCGATGTCCATGCCACCCTGCCGCCGCTCGAGGCGCTGCACAATCAGCTGCGGATCGAGGAAGCCGCATTGCTTCGCGCTACCCGGGGCGCCTTCTCGCTCGGGCAGAATTTCGTCGACACATCGGGGAACACCCCGTCCTTTCTGCACGCGCATGGCGCCCATGGCGCGCCGATCGAGGGCAATGCCTTCTTTCCTTACTGGATCAAGGCGCGCCGGGCCGGCCTCGATGTGGGGCTGGAGCATTTCTCGCTCGCCGCGGCCGCGGCGACGCAGGGCAGGCTAATGATCCCGGACGACGAAAGCGACGTCTATGGACGGAGCGACTATGGTTATCACCTCCCCGCTATCGCCTATGCCCGCAGCCTGAAGGCGCTGGCCAGGCAGCAGGGCGTGACCATGCAGGCGGTGACTGCCGTCGAGGCGGTACTCGACCCGGAAAGCGGCGACATCGTCGCGCTGGACTGCGATGGCGGGCGACGCGTCGAAGGGCACTTCTTCGTCGATGCAACGGGCCCACAGGGCGCATTGATCGGTGCTGCGCTCGGTGTCCCCACCGAAAGCTGGCGCGACCATTTCGTGGTCGATCGCCTGTTGGTTGCGCATGGGCCGCAATTCGCGTCGATCCCGGTTTATGCCGAGCTGCGCGCGTCCCGGGAAGGATGGACCGGCATCTATCCCAGCCAGGCGCAGACCCACATTGTCCATGCCTGGTCGAGCGCGCAGCGCAGCGACGACGACGCCCTGAAAACGGCGGCGTCGATATGCGGCTTTGCCCTGGACGGCGGGATCGTGCGAGCCTCCGACCCCGGCCGTCGCGAGCTCGCCTGGGTCCGCAATTGCGTCGCCATCGGCGAGGCGGCCTGCGCCTTCGATCCGGTGCATTCGGTGGATCTGCACGCGGTGCAGCTCGGCCTGGTGCATCTCCTCGCCTGTTTCCCGGCCAGTGGCGGGTTCGTATCCCAACGCGACGAATATAACCGGATCGTGCAGTCGGCCTTCGAGCGGGCCCGCGACTTCCAGTCCGCTTATTATGCGCTCAATCGCTACGGCGATTCTCCATTCTGGGCGGGCGCAAGACAGTCCGCGATCTCGCCCGAGCTGACGCACATGATCGCGACCTTCCGGTCACGCGGCGAGGTTGCACCGTGGGAGGACGAGACCTTTTCGCCCGACAGCTGGCAGGCCTTGTTCGTCGGACTCGGCCTGACGCCGGAGAGCTACCCGCCGACGATCGATCGCACCCCGCCCGAAGAGGTGAAGGCCCAGTTCCGACGCATGCTCGGCTTCGTCAAGGAGCAGGTGCTCAGGCAGCCGACCCATAATGCCTATCTCGACAGCTATTGCGGCCGCGAACATGGCTGAGCCCCTGCGCATCGACCACGACATCGAATATGGCGGCGCCGACGACCTTGAGGCGCTCCCGCGCGTGGCGACGCGGACGGCGATCACACCGGCCGACCTGGCCGCGATCGTCCGGGCGGAAGAGCCGGTCATACTCAAGGGCCTGATCGATCAATGGCCGGCGCTGGCGGCCGGCCGGCAATCGCCGGCCCATCTGAACGCCTATCTCAAAGCCATGGACCGTGGTGCCCCTGCCCCGGTCATGGAGGCACCCGCGCGAAGCGGCGGGCGCTACACCTACGCCGAGGACATGCGCGAGTTCAGCTTCACGAAGCGGCGCGGCGGCATCAGCGAGACGCTCGACCGGATCGTGCGTCTCATCGGACAACCGGCCTCGCCGTTCGTCGCCATCCAGATGCTGCCGCTTGCGAGCCACCTGCCCGATTTCGTGCGACAGAATCCGATGCCGCTGCTCCCGCCCGACATCATGCCGCGGCTGTGGCTCGGCGGGCCGCTGCGCACGCAGACCCATAATGACCGCGATCACAATCTTGCCTGCGTGATCGCCGGACGGCGGCGCTTCCTGCTGTTCCCGCCCGAACAGGTCGGCAACCTCTATGTCGGGCCGCTCGACAACCCGCCGCCTTTGTCGCTGGTCCATCCCGAGGCCCCCGATCTGGAACGCTTCCCGCGGTATCGCGAGGCGATCGCGGCGGCCCGGATCGCTTATCTCGATGCGGGCGACGCGATCTTCATGCCGAAATATTGGTGGCACCATGTCTCCTCGCTCGAACCGTATAATGCGATGGTGAACTATTGGTGGGGCGACACCGCCACCGGCCTCGAACGCGCCAACGACTCCTTCCTGCATGCCCTGCTGGCGCTGGCGGACCTGCCGCCCGGCGAGCAGGCTTATTGGCGGGCGATGTTCGAAACCTATGTCTTCCGCGGCGATGGCACTGCGGTCGACCATATTCCCAGGCATCTGCAAGGCGCGCTCGGGCCGATGAGCCCCGGGGCACGCGCCGCGCTGAAGAAGCAGCTCAAGACGGCCTTTCTCAAATCGCCGTGAGCGCCTCCGTTCCAACCAAGCTCCCTCGCGCATCGATACGCTGCGCGACTTCCAGAAAGAGGCCGCTTTCGATGATCCTGCGCACCCTTGTCCTGTCTGCCACCCTCGCCGCGCCCGCTGTCGCGGAGGGAGCGCAGCGCGAATGCGCTCAATCGCCCGGAAAGGTCATCGAGGTTTGCGTGTCGGTTGCCGACGGCAAGGCGCTTTACGAGGTCACCCGCCGCGGAGTGACGGTGCTGGCGCCGTCCGCGCTTGGCCTCAGCTTCGCCGGCGAGCCGGCGGCGCGCTACACCGCGCTTACGGCCGCGCGGCGATCCTCGTCCGATACCAGTTGGGAACAACCCTGGGGCGAGCAGCGGGTCATCCGCGACAATCATAGCGAGCTCACCGTGACGCTCGCCGGCGATACGCCGCTCAACCGCGCCGTCGACATAAATTTCCGCCTGTTCGACGACGGTATCGGCTTCCGATATGGCTATGCCGGGATTCCCGCCGGCCAGGCGGTGTCGGTTACCGGCGACCGCACCGAATTCCATACCCTCGGTGCCTATCAGGCCTGGTGGTACCAGGCGCTCGGCCAGGAGCGCGACGAATATCTCTATACCCAGACCGATGCGCGCAGGATCACGCTGGCCGAGACGCCGCTGACGCTCAAGGGCGAGAACGGCCTTTATCTCTCGTTCCACGAAGCGGCCCTGGTCGATTTCCCGAGCATGCTGCTTGCGGGGAACGGCGCCGGCACGCTGACGGCCTCGCTCATGCCCTGGCCCGACGGCGTGCTGGCCCGCAAGACGGGCCCGTTCACGACCCCGTGGCGCACCGTGCTGATCGGCGACACCGCGGGCGCGCTCGCCGACAGCCGGATCGAGCTCAACCTGAACGAGCCAAGCAAGCTCGCCGACATCTCCTGGTTCAAGCCGGGCAAATATGTCGGCGTGTGGTGGGAGATGCACCTCAACAAATCGACCTGGGGCAGCGGACCGACGCACGGCGCCACGACCGCCAATGTCGAGCGCTACATGGATTTCGCCGCGAAATACGGGTTCGATGGCGTGCTCGTGGAGGGCTGGAACCAGGGCTGGGATGGCGACTGGATCGCCAATGGCGACAAGTTCAGCTTCACCAAAGCCTATCCCGATTTCGATCTCAAGGCGATTACCGCCTATGGCAAGGCGAAGGGCGTCAAGTTGATCGGCCACAACGAAACCGGCGGCGGGGTGGTCAATTACGAGGCCCAGCTCGAGGACGCGATGAAGCTATACGAGAGCGTCGGCGTCTCCGCGGTCAAGACGGGTTATGTGCGCCATAGCGGCGACATCCTCGACCAGCAGGGAGGCCGTGAATGGTTCGCCGGCCAGTATATGGTACGCCACAATCTGCGCGTGGCGGAAGTCGCCGCGGCCCACCATGTCGCGATCGACGCGCACGAGCCGGTCAAGGATACCGGCCTGCGCCGCACCTGGCCCAACATGATCTCCCGCGAGGGCGCGCGGGGCCAGGAATATAATGCCTGGGGGGATCCGACCAACCCGCCCGAGCATGTCGCCATCCTGCCCTTCACGCGCATGCTGGGCGGGCCGATGGATTATACGCCCGGCATCTTCGACATCGTCCATGGCAAGGCCGACATCGCCAGGCGCGTCCAGTCGACCCTGGCGACTCAGCTTGCCCTTTATGTCGTGCTGTACAGCCCGATCCAGATGGCCGCGGATCTGCCGGAAAATTACGAGGCGCACCCCGACGCCTTCCGGTTCATCCGCGACGTGCCGACCGACTGGGAAACCTCGAAGACACTGGCCGGCGAGATCGGCGATTATGTCGTGGTCGCCCGCCAGCCGCGCGGCGGCAAGGACTGGTTCCTGGGCGGGGTGACGGACGAGAATGCACGCAAGATCGTACAGCCGCTGACGTTCCTGGAACCCGGCCGACGCTATGAGGCGCAAATCTACCGCGACGGTCCCGGTGCCGATTACCGGACCAACCCGACCGCGTTCGAAACCGGCCGGCAAATGGTCACCAGCAAGGACAGCCTGACGTTCGACATGGCGCCCGGCGGCGGCGTGGCGATCCGTTTCAGGATGCTAGACTGAGGCTGGCGAGCGCTGGCCGACGACAGGCGGCGGATCGATATTCAGCGACGCGTGGCTGCGACGAATGAGACCGGGCGGCGTCTTCACCGCGCGGCATTGAAATTGCCCCACCGGTGAAATCCGGCCCTCTTGCCACGCATGCATTTTGGCGAGCAACCAAATGCCTCCACAGGGGTAGATGACGACTTGAGTCCATCGCCAGGAGGATCGCGGATGCCCGGAACCGACATCATGACGCATAGCGCGCTGATCCTCCGGCCGGACCCGTCACGCACGGTGATCCGGCCCTTCTATCTCGAAGATCCGGCTCCGTTCGTCGTGAAGGATCATCCGCGTGCGGAGCGGATCCTGAACCGCGTGCTCTCGCTGGACGATGCCGACCTGCAGCTGGAGCTCAGCCGGGTGGTCACCTCGCTGTCCGAGCGCCACCGCGATGTCGAGGAGGTATTGCTCCGCCGCGTCGGCGAGATCGAAGGGCTGACGATCGACCAGGCAGCGATCGGCCGCGACCGCGCGCTTCTCATAGGCGCCTATTTCAGCGAGGAATATTCGTTCGAATCGGCGGCGCTGTTCAACCCGAGCATCGTGCTTCATTCCGATCAGAACGGCTTGCCGGCGGGCGCGGTGCGCTTCGCCATGTCGCTGCGCGGCATCGGCGAGGGGCATGTGTCGTCGGTCACCTTCCGCCGCGGCACCTGGGGCGCGGACGGGGAGGTCATGATCGATCCGCCGAGCGGCATTGTGGTCTCGCCGCAGATCCAGTCGGTCGATGGCGACGGCGACGACGCGATCACCCGGATCCACTTCCCCGGCAGCAAGGACGTATCGGAAACAGTGTTGTTCCCGGTGACGCGGAGCCAGCGCCAGGGCATCGAGGACCTGAGGCTGGTGCGCTTCGTCGAGGAGGACGACAGCATCCATTATCTCGGCACTTATACCGCGTTCAGCGGGTCGGTCGCGCGCTCGGAGATGCTGCGCGCGAAGGATTTCAAGACGTTCGAGATGCTGCCCCTGCACGGCTCCGCCGCGGCGGCCAAGGGCATGGCCTTGTTCCCGCGGCGAATCGGCGGCCGCTACGCGATGCTCAGCCGTCAGGACAACGAGAATATCTGGCTGCTGTTCTCGGACGATCTCTACACCTGGG
>NZ_JAQGLC010000114.1 GCF_028293085.1 Sphingomonas bacterium | reverse complement strand
AGCTTGCCGTCGCGGTTGATGATGACGTCGCCGCTTCGCGCATTTTCCGGCGTGATCTCCTCGCAATCGAGGAACGCGTTATACTGGTCGCCCAGATCGCCCGGCGTATGGCTGATCGCGATCTGCTTGGTCAGGCCGGCGCCCAGCGAGTCCGTCCGCGTGACGATGATGCCGTCCTCGACGCCCAGCTCGAGAAAGGCGTAGCGGCAGGCACGAACCTTCGCGAGGAAGTCCTCGTGCGGCACGGTGACCTTGCCGTCCTGATGGCCACACTGCTTCTCGTCCGAGACCTGATTCTCGATCTGCAACGCACAAGCGCCCGCCTCGATCATTTTCCGCGCGAGCAGATAGGTCGCCTCGGCATTGCCGAAGCCGGCATCGATATCGGCGATGATCGGCACGACATGTGTCTGGTAATTCTCGACCGCGTGGAGCAGGCGCTGCTCCTCGATCTGGTTGCCGCTCTCGCGCGCCGCGTCGATCTCGCGGAACATCATGCCGAGCTCGCGGGCATCGGCCTGGCGGAGGAAGGTGTAGAGCTCCTCGATCAGCGCCGGGACGCTGGTCTTCTCGTGCATCGACTGATCGGGCAACGGGCCGAACTCCGAGCGCAGCGCGGCGATCATCCAGCCCGACAGATAGAGATAGCGCCCTTCGGTCGTGCCGAAATGCTTTTTGATGGAGATCATCTTCTGCTGGCCGATAAAGCCGTGCCAGCAACCCAGCGACTGGGTGTAACTGGCGGGGTCGGCGTCATAGGCGGCCATGTCCTTGCGCATGATCGCCGCGGTGTAGCGCGCGATATCGAGCCCGGTCTGGAAACGGTTCTGCAGGCGCATCCGCGCCACGGCCTCGGCATCGATCCCGTCCCAGGTGCCGTTCTTGCCGCCGATGAGCTGGCTCAATTGCGTGATATGGCTTTGGTAGGTCACGATGCTTCCCTCGCTTGATGATGCAAAGGTAACTACACAAATTGACAATCAACGCCTCGGCGCGAGGGACAAATCACGGGTTAAGCTGTCAAATCCTGCCGGCACAGCCTGCAATATTGTAAATTAATTACAATCAATCGCCGCCAAAGGTGAAGGGCGAGACGCCGCGCTCGCGCTCGTTGATCAGCAGCGCCCGGCCCGCCGGCGGCGCGGAGCGCTGGGGGCACCGCTCACGCAGGCAGGCACGGCACCCCAGCCCGATCGGCGTCGCCTCACCCTTGAGATCGATCCCGCGCGCGGCGGCAAGACCATTGCCAAGGTCCGCTGCCACACCGATCCCTACGGCGAATTCCGCCGGCACCGCGCCGTAGCGACGCCCCTGCGGCGTCACCGTCCGCGCGATGGTGAGCCAGCGCGCGCCGTCCTCCAGCTCGACGAGCTGAACGGCGAGCGCCCCCGGCCGGTCGAAGGCGTGGTGCACCCGCCATAGCGGACAGCGCCCCTCGCCCTCCGCCAGCGGCGATCCGCTCGTCCCGGAGAAGCGCTTCGATGCCTGCCCCGCCCGGTCGATCCGCACCATGAAGAAGGGCAAGCCCCGCGCGCCGACGCGCTGCAGGGTGGTCAGCCGGTGCGCGACCTGCTCAAATCCCGCGCCGAAGCGCCGCTGCAGCAGTTCGAGATCATAGCCGGTCGCCTCGCAGGCACGGAGAAAGCGGGCATAGGGCATCATCACGGCGGCGGCGAAATAGCTGGCGACATGGCGCCGAAAGAGCCGCTCCGCCGCGCGATCGGTAAAGGCGGCGCCCTTGGCGAGCGCATCGATCTCGCCGCGCGCCTCGATCTGGGCGAGCTGGAACGCGGCGGCAAAGGTACGCGAGGCGGGATCGAGCATCTCGCTCAGCTGCAATTGCCGGGCGTGGAGATCGAGCCGCCGCAGCAGATCGGGCATCACATCGACCGGCAGGATGCGGATGGTGAGCTGATGCTTGACCCGCAGCCGCTCGGCGATCGCGCCGTACAGGTCGCCCGCGCCGAGCCGCAATTCGTCCGCCAGCTTTTCCGCCGCCGCGTCGAGATCCGCGAAATGCCCGCGCCACCGCTCGATTTCGCGCCGCACCTCGGCGACCGGGTCGTTGGTTTCCGCGGCTCCCGCCCCCGCGCCCGAACCGATCCGGTCATAGGCCCGCGCGAACGCCTCCGCCCCGCCCGGCGCGCCCGCCAGCCATTCCTCGACCTCGTTCCGGTCGATCTCGAGATCGACGAACATCGGATCGGCAAGCCGGCGACGGATCGCCGATTCCCCGCCCCCGGGCTCTCCGGCGGCCAGGGCACGCGGATCGAAATCGAAACTCTCCGCCAGCTTGACCAGAAGCGACGCGGACAGCGGCCGCTGGTTGCGCTCGACCAGGTTCAGATAGCTCGGCGAGATCGCCAGCACGTCGGACATGGCGGCCTGGGTGAGCCCCGCCTGACGGCGAAGGCGGCGCACCGCGTGCCCTGCGAAAAGTTTCCTGTCGGCCATCGTACCCCGTCCCCGCGAACCCCTGGCCGATATTCCGGCACGCCATCGCCCATTGTCAACAATTTACAGCATTGCAGGCGCAGAGCCAAACGGCGCGACAACACTACATCGCGCCTGTCCTTCAACGCGCTGACTTCCGCAAATAGCTGCGGTAGCGCCCGTCTCGGCCACCCCTCCGGCCACCCTTGTTGTAAATCACGCGACCGTAGGAAGCCGCACAAGCGGCGCCTTGAAAGTTTCCTGGGGAGGAAAGGATGCCCGCTGGAAGATATTCCGGCGGGCATTTCCGTTCACGCCGGCACGACGTGGCGCCGAAACCAGCCAGCAAGAGCCTCCACGGCCAATTCCCCCGCCGCGAGCGCGAGGAACGTCGTGACGAGTTCGACATCGTCACAGCCGAGCACATGCCCGTTGAGCATCAGGAAGGTTTCGCTCACCACCGCCGCCGTCCTTTTATTGCCATCGACGAAAGGATGGTTGCGCGCGATCCCGAAGGCATAGCTCGCCGCGAGGTCGGCAATATCCGGCTCACCATAAGCGATCACGTTCAGCGGACGTGCCATCGCACTTTCCAGCATGCTCATGTCGCGCACGCCCGCAGCGCCGCCATGCTCGGCAAGCTGCTCGCCATGCGCCGCGACCGCGACCCCCAGGTCGACCCAGATCCAGTCCTGCGCCACACGCTATTTCGCGAGTTCGCGCAGCGCGTTGCGACGGCGCTTCATCACCGCACGCGCCACTTCCATCTGCTCGGCAAAGCCTTCGTCGTGGCGCTGAATATGGATACCTTCGGGCGTGTCGC
Organism: Sphingomonas bacterium; assembly: GCF_028293085.1. Taxonomy (GTDB): domain Bacteria; phylum Pseudomonadota; class Alphaproteobacteria; order Sphingomonadales; family Sphingomonadaceae; genus Sphingomonas. The sequence continues at coordinate 6,765 of NZ_JAQGLC010000114.1, read as the reverse complement.
TCAGATCGAGCGAATCACCCGCCTCCACGCCCAGCTTCGCCAGCACTTCCTTGGGCAGAATGACGCCCATGGAATTGCCGATCTTGATCAGCTTGAGCTTCTTCGCGGTCTTGAAGGGCACGTTCATACGGATGTTATAACACATTGGGACGGATCGTTTCAATCGCTGGCGCGCTCCTGCTGCTCCGCATATGTCGGCGCAAGAAGGAGCAGAGCATTGGCGGCAATGAAGCAGGGCGGCTCCAATTTCGTCATCTTCGCGGCGCTCGCGGCCAATCTCGGCATCGCGGTCGCCAAGTTCGTTGCCGCCGCGATCACCGGCTCGTCGTCGATGCTGACCGAGGGCTTCCATTCGGTGGTCGACAGCCTCAACCAGATATTGCTGCTCTACGGACAGCATAGCGGCCGGCGCCCACCCGACGAGCATCATCCGTTCGGCTATGGCCGCGAGCTCTATTTCTGGAGCTTCGTCGTCGCGATCCTGATCTTCGCGGTCGGCGCGGGCGTGTCGGTCTATGAAGGCTGGGTGCATATCGCCGAGCCCGAGCCGCTCAGCGATCCGACGATCAACTACATCGTGCTCGCGGTCGCCTTCGCGATGGAGGGGGCGTCCTGGCTGTTCGCGATGCGGGAATTCGCCGGATCGGTGCGCGGCACGGGCTGGTGGCAGGCGGTGCGCGCCTCGAAGGATCCGGCCGGCTTCATCGTGCTGTTCGAGGATTCGGCGGCGCTGGCCGGCCTGCTGATCGCGGGCGCCGGCGTATGGGCGAGCCATGCCTGGGGCGATCCGCGGATCGACGGCATGGCCTCGATCGCGATCGGGCTGTTGCTCGGCGTGGTCGCGGCCTTGCTCGCGCGCGAAGCGAAGGGGCTGCTGATCGGGGAAGGCGCAGATCCGGCGATCGTCGCGAAGGTCCGCGCGATCGTCGATGCAAGGCCCGAGATCACCGCGGTGAATCACGTCCGCACGATTCACACCGCGCCCGAGAGCATCTTCGTCGCGATCAGCGCCGATTTCCGCGACACGCTGACGATGGGCGAGGCCGAGATCCTGATCGAGGCGATCGAGATGGAGCTCAAGGCCGCGCTGCCGATGCTGTCCTCCATCTATATCCGCCCCGAGCGGAAGGAGGATGCAGCGACCCTGCACCCCGTCGAGAACGCGGCAGGCGGCTGATGCGCGCCAGCCGCCGCGAGGTCCTGGCCGCCGGCGCCTGCACCCTGTTGCTGCCCATCCCGGCATTCGCTCAAACGACACGCTTCGCGATCGACTGGCAGGGCGGCCCGGAAAACCCCGACATCGCCGCCGCCCTTGCCGCGCAGATCGCGCTGATCGAGGCGCTGCCGATCGACCCGGCGATCATCGCCTTCTTCGCCGGCCAGCGGATCGCGGTCGATGTCCTTCCAGGCAGCATGTCGCGCATCGCGCCCGACGGCGTGCATTTCGAGCGCCGCGCGGTGCCGCCCGATAACCCGGTGCTGCTCCACGAGCTGCTGCACCGCTATCATTTGCTGAGGCTCGCGAGCGGCTATGCGAACGAGACCGTCCGCACCTTCTACCGCGAGGCGCGGGCGAGCGGGCTCTACCCGCCGGCCGCCTATATGCTCGTCAACCCGATCGAGTTCTTCGCGATGACCGCGAGCGTGGTGTTGTACGGCAGGCTGGCGCGACCACCTTTCCTGCGCGCGACGGTCGCGGAAAAGTCGCCCGAACTTTATCGCTGGATCGTCGGAGAATTCGGCCTGCGCCTCTGATCGTTATTCCGCCGGCACCAGCTCGATCACGTCGACGATCGATTCGAACTTCGGCCAGGGCAGCACCAGCCGCCAGCGCCTGTCGCCGACCCGCTCGATATAGCCGGCCATGTCGCGGCCGTCGTCGCGGCCATAATCCATCGGCTTGGTCTCGTCGCCGAACATCATCGTGCCGAGAAAGACCTGCCGTGCCGAACCGTCGGCGAACAACAGGCCGATCGGCCGCTGCGAGCCGCCGACCTTGTAGAGGCTCGATACCTCGCCCTCATCGTTGATCCGGCATTCATAGGGCGGATAAGCGGTGAAATCGCGCATCGCGGTGCCATTCGCGCCCAGCTTGAACACCCGGCAGCGATAGCGCCCGGCCGGCGGCGCGGCGTTGGGCAAAGCAAGGTCGGGCTGGAACAGCGCGCCCTGCGCGGTCAGGTCGGCGCCGCGGCCCGCTTTCTGCACCTTGGCCAGGGCGGTGACCCAGGCGGTGCGCCAAGTGCGCAGGCGCTCGCGGTCGCGGTCGGTCGCGACCTGGTGCCAGTCCATGCTCACCACTCTCAGCTTCACCGGCACGGGCGCGCTCGGTGCCGCGATCGCCACGGGCGCGGGAGCGGGCGCCGCGACGGGCGGCACGGCGATCTCGACCGCCTTGTCCGCCTTGCCGCCACAGCCCGCCAGCATGACGCAGCCGCACAGCCCCACTCCCAGGGATAATCTTTTCAAGCGACCCGTCTTTCTCTTGCGTAAAGGGCAGCTAACCACGCCCCACGCCGCTTGCCAACCCGGTAGAACCCGGGAGGTTCCGTCCCCCGGGAATCAGGCGGCGGTCCAGCCCCCGTCGACGGAGAGATTGGCGCCGGTGATGGACTTCGCCTCGTCCCGACACAGGAACAAGGCGAGCGCAGCGACCTGCTCCGGCGTCACGAACTCCCGGGTCGGCTGGGCGGAGAGCAGCACGTCGTTCAGCACCTGCTCGCGGGTCAGCCCGCGCGCCTTCATCGTGTCGGGAATCTGGTTCTCGACCAACGGAGTCCAGACATAGCCGGGCGAGATGCAGTTGACCGTGATGCCGTCGGTCGCCGTCTCGAGCGCGACCGTCTTGGTCAGGCCGGCGACAGCGAATTTCGACATCACATAGGCGCTCTTGTTCGGGCTCGCGACGATCGAGTGCGCCGAGGCGGTGGTGATGATCCGCCCCCATTTCGCCGCCTTCATATAGGGCACCGCCGCCTGCATCATGTACCAGGCCGAGCTCATGTTGATGCGGATGATCGCCTCGAACTTGTCGGCCGGGAAGCTCTCGATCGGCGCGACATGCTGGATGCCGGCATTGTTGACGATGATATCGGGCCCGCCCAGCTCGTCTTGGCAGCGCTTCACCATCGCCGCGATCGCCGCGGGATCGGTCATGTCCGCCGCGTCGTACAGCGCCCTGGCGCCGCTCGTCGCCTCGAGGGCGGCGCGCTCGGTCTCGATCGCCGCCGCATCGCCGAATCCGTTGATCATCACGCTCGCGCCCTCGCTCGCGAACGCCTTGGCATAGGCAAGGCCGATGCCCGAGGTGGAGCCGGTGATGATCGCGCTTTTGCCCTTGAGGAACATGGGTATCTCCGTGGTTGGAAGGAATCAGATGGTGGGCGGACGCGCCGTCAGGTCGAAGGCAGCGCTCTTGCCCGTCTCGATATTCGCCGCGACCAGCTGTGCATTGACCATCGTCTCGGTCACCGCCTCATGGCCCGCCTGCCAATGCTCGCGCATCGTCCGCGCGGAAAATTCGAAGTCGCGCGATCCACCCTCCCAGGCATTGGTGCGGTAGATCAGCTGGACGAGATTGACCGGATGCTCCGCCGAGCAATGCATCAGCGCGAGTACGTCGGGATCATGCTTCATCGCCTCGGGCAGCTTCGCGATCACCTTCCGCGCGATCTCGCGGTCCTTGCGGATGCGCATCACCTGGTCGGACACCTGCCGCGTCCGGCTGGAGAAGCGGATCTCCTTCTCGCGCGCCGCCACGTCCATGATCGTCCTGGGCCGATCGGCCGCGGCGGCGAACAGATCGACCTGGAAGGCGAGCAAAGGCTCGCTCTGGTGATCGAGCACATGAGTCAGCGGGGTGTTCGACACGAGCCCGCCGTCCCACCACCATTTCCCATCGATCTCGATCGGCGGCAGCCCCGGCGGCAGAGCGCCGGAGGCCATGATGTGGCGCGCGTCGATCCGCGTCTCGGTCGTGTCGAAATAGTTGAAATTGCCGCTTTCGACATCGACCGCGCCGACCGACAGCCGCACTGGCCCGTTGTTCAGCAGATCCCAGTCGACCAGCGAATCGAGCGTCGCCTTCAGCGGCGCGGAATCGTAGAAGCTCAGCGCCTCGGGCGTGCCCGGCACCGCGAACATCGGCGAGAGGCCGCGCGGCGTGAAAAATCCCGGCACCCCCGCCATCATCACGAAGCCGGCCGACCATTCGTGCAGCCATTCGCGCAGATTGTCGTTGGGATAGATCGGGAAGCTCGGCAGCGACGACGACACCATGTCCCAGAAGGCGGTCAGCATCTCGACTCGCTTGTGCGGCGGATTGCCCGCGACGATCGCGGCGTTGACCGCGCCGATCGAAATGCCGGCGACCCAGTCGATCTCGATCCCGCTCGATGCCAGCCCCTCGATCACCCCGGCCTGATAGCTGCCGAGCGCCCCGCCGCCCTGCAGCACCAGCGCGACGCAATCGGGCAAGGGCAGCGCCTCCGCCTGGCGCCTCGGCTTTACGGATTCGATATCGGCCATCGATCGCGCACATGCGCTGCCGCGGCGCCGGGATCAACGGCAGTTTGATGAATTCGGCGTCACGACGACACGCCTGAAAGATTGCCGCGGCTTGCAACAACCGGGCACGCCCGTGCATTCATGCCGCATCGGCAACGATCCCCGGGACAATGCACATGCGGCTCGACGATTTCGACCCCAACATCAATGTCGAGGACCAGCGCGGCCAGGGCGGCGGCGGCGGTTTCGGTGGCGGCGGCGGCGGATTGTTGTTCGGCCTGCTGCCGCTGGTCTTCAGCCGCTTCGGCTGCGGCGGCGTGGCGGTGTTGCTCGCGGTGGTGTTCTTCTTCGGCGGCGGGCTGAGCATGCTCGGCGGCGGCGGCAGCCAGCTTTCCGCCCCCACCGCACAGATCGGCCAGCGCCAGGCCGGCGGCACCGATGCGACGTCGAGCTGCACCGTCGACGCCGCCAGCAAGGCCGCCTGCAATGCCGTCACCTCGGCCGACAAGACCTGGGCGGCCCTGTTCGCCCGCTCTGGCGAGCGCTTCACCGAGCCCAAGCTCGTCTTCTACGACGGCAACGGCCAGTCGGGCTGCGGCGCCGCCCAGGCGGCGATGGGGCCCTTTTACTGCCCGACCGACCGGGGCATCTATCTCGACACCAGCTTCTTCCAGGAACTCGCCACCCGCTTCGGCGCCAAGGGCGATTTCGCGCAGGATTATGTGATCGCGCATGAATTCGGCCATCACATCCAGAATCTGCTCGGCACCTCGGATCAGGTCCAGCAGCAGATGGCCCGCGCCAGCCGCACCCAGGGCAATGCCCTCTCGGTCAAGCTCGAACTCCAGGCCGATTGCTACGCCGGGGTCTGGGCCGCGCAGAATCGCGACCGGATGGACCCGGGCGATCTGGAGGAAGGCATGACCGCCGCGCACGCGATCGGCGACGATACGCTGCAGCAGGAATCGCAAGGGCGCGTCGTGCCCGACAGCTTCACCCACGGCACCTCGGCACAACGCGCCGCCTGGCTGAAGCGCGGGCTCGACAGCGGCGATCCGGCGCAGTGCGACACGTTCTCGGGCGCGATCTGATCCGCATCACCCGTCACCCCGGACTTGCTCCGGCATGACGCAGGAGGGTGCGGTCCCTAAACCTTGACCAGCATCTTGCCCATGTTCCCGCCCGAGAACAGCCCCAGAAACGCCTCGGGCATCGCATCGAGCCCGTCGAGCACCGTCTCCTGGCTCTGCAGCTTGCCGGCCTGCAGCCATCCACCCATGTCGCGATAGAAGGTCGCCGCATCCGCCATGTAATCGCTGACCAGGAAGCCCTGCATCCGCACGCGCATGCCGATCAGCCGCGGCAGATAGCGCAGCTCGGTCGCGTGGCCGCTATTATAGACGTCGATCATCCCGCAGATCGCAAAGCGCGCGTGCAGAGTCGCCGCCGCCAGCGCCGCGTCAAGATGCTCCCCACCGACATTGTCGAAATACACGTCGATCCCGTTCGGCGCCGCCTGCAGCAGCTTCTTCACCAGCGATCCGTCTTCCTTGTAATCGATCATCGCATCGGCGCCGAGCGACTGGCACCAGTCGCATTTCTCGCTGCCGCCGGCCGATCCGATCACCGTCATGCCCTTGGCCTTGGCGATCTGCACCACGGTCGACCCGACCGCGCCGGCCGCTGCCGAGACGAACACCGTCTCGCCCGGCTTTGCCTCGGCGACCTTGAGCAGCCCGAAATAGGCGGTCATGCCGGGCATGCCGAGCTGGCCGAGAAACGCCTGGCACGGCACGTCGAGCGCCGGCAGCTTCTGGACGAAAGCGGCCGATGTCACGGCCTCGTCGCGCCAGCCCATCATGTGCTGGACCATATCGCCGACTGCGACACTGGCCGCGCGGCTCTCGATCACCTCGCCGACCGCGCCGCCCTGCATCGCTTCGCCGAGCTGGAACGGCGGCGCATAGCTTTTCACGTCGTTCATCCGGCCGCGCATATAGGGATCGACCGACAGCCAGCGATTGGCGATCCGCACCTCGCCCTCGGCGAGCGGGCCCTGCGGCAGGTCGATCATCTCGAAATCGCCTTCGAGCGGCATACCGTTCGGGCGTGATTTCAGGCTCCAGGCACGGGCCATGGCGCATCCTCCTCTGTGCGTTTTCGAGGATGAGGTATGCTGAAATCAAGGGGGACGCAAAGAAAATCCCTCTCCCGGCGGGAGCGGGAAAAAGCCGTGTAGCGGCGGCCGGGTGAGAGTGG
>NZ_JAQGLC010000093.1 GCF_028293085.1 Sphingomonas bacterium | reverse complement strand
TCGCGCACGCTCGGCCGGCGCAGCAGGTCGAGCAACGCCGTCATCTTCGGCGTCACTTCGGCCGCCGTGCCGACATGAGTGTAGGTGCCGCTCCCCATCGTCGCCATCCGCGCCATCAGATAGTCGTTCGGCGCCGATCCGATCCCGACCAGGAAGACATGAATGCCCTTGCCGTCGCGCCCGAGCGTCTCGAGCATCTCCTGCTCGTTGGTCACCTCGCCATCGGTCATGAAGATCACCTGGCGCACCATGGCGGGGCTGGCGGAGGCCGCCGCATCGGCCAGCGCGGCCTTCAGCGCCGGCAGCATCTCGGTCCCGCCATTCGCCGTCAGGCCCTTGGCGAAGCGGGTCGCGGTCGCCACCTGGTCGGGCGTCGCCGGCACGCTGTGCTCGAACAATTGCGTCATCGTGTCGTCGAAGCGGATCACGTTGAACCGATCCTGCGGGCGCAAGGTGGTCAGCGCATGGACCAGGCTCGCCTTGGCCTCGTCCATCGAGGCGCCGCCCATCGATCCGCTATTGTCGATCACGAACACCATCTCGCGCGGTGGCGTGACGAGCTTTCCAGTGTCGGCCGGCGGGACGATCGTCGCCATCACGTAATCGCCGTCGTCCTGATGCTCGCGGAACAGGCCGATCGTCGGATCGGCCGAGGCGGAGCGCCAGTCGAGTTCGAAATCGCGGTCGGCCGGCACTTCGCCATCGACGAGGCGGATCGTTCGGCTCTCGCCCCCGCCGCTCACCGCGATGCGGTGATAGGGGCTGACGACATTGGCCGGCGCGAAGCCGGGATCGAGATGCACGGTGATCGAGACCGGGTTGATCTTCTGCCCCAGTTTCGGATGCAGGATCGGCGAGCTGGTCGTGGCCACGGCGTCGGCGACGGCGCCCGACGAGGTCAGCCCATGCGGCGGCACGTAGCGCGGGCCGACGACCAGCGGCAGCCGCAGCGAGAAGGTCCCGCCCGTCAGCCGCACCGGTGCCTGATAGTCGATCGCGATCAGCACCGTTTCGCCCGGGCCGACATTCGCGACATTGCTGGTGAACATGTTCGGCCGCTGCTGCTCGACCAGCCCGGCCCTGCGCCCGCTCGTCTTCGCCGCCTCGTAGATCTTCCGCGCCTCGCCGCGCTTCCTGATCTGGCCGACGATCACGCGCTGCCCGACCACCATCTTCAGGCCGTCGACCGCGCCGTCCTGCGGCAGCGGATAGAGATAGGTCGCCTCCATCCAGTTCTTCGATGTGTTGCGGAAAACCTGCGTCACCCGGACGCGCGCGACCGATCCGCTGACCGTCACGTCCATATCGGTGCCGAGCCGGATGGCGGGCAGGGCGGTCGCGACGCCGGGGCCGGTGCTGCGCAGCATCAGCGTGCCGCTGCCCGGGCCGTCGTCGTTCTCGACCGCGGCGACGTTCTGGCCGGTACCCGCCGCGATCAGCCGTGCCGGGAGGAAAGTCGCGACGGGCACCGCGATCAGCAAAGCGGCCGCGGGCATGAACTGCAAGGCGCCTGGAAAGGAAGAAGAGGTGGACATGGTCGGGCTCCATCGAAAGAGGAGCCTTCCCGTTAGGCGCATGTTTGGCCGCACAGCCACGCTCTTTCCCGGTGAATTTCCGTGATGTGCGCTGGTCCCCGGCGATCTTTTGCGGACCAGTTGACGGCCTGTGCGGAAATGTGCGGATAGTGGATTTCGGGAGAGGAAAAACGGGATGCAGGATCGCGATCTGTTGGAGGCGGAGACCCGCGAGGTCGGCCACCGCGTGCGCGAACAGCTTGCCCGCCGTCGCATCTCGCGCCAGGCGCTCGCCGACATGGCGAAGATCAGCCTGTCGACCCTGGAAAAGTCGCTCGCCGGCACACGCCCCTTCACGCTCGCCACCACGATCCGGCTGGAGGAAGCGCTCGGCGTGGTGCTTCGCCCCGTCGCGCCGGCGAAGCCCGCTTCGTCCCACGAAATGGCGCCCGAGGACATGGGCGCCTATGCCCGCGCGGCGACCCGCTGGATCGAGGGGCGCTATCTGACGCTCCGGCCGAGCTTCGGCAGCCCCGGCGATATCTTCGGCTATGTCACGACGATCCGCTGGGTCGAGGAGGCGGGGCATCTCGGCTTTGCGGAATCGCAGCGGCTCGATGCGCGGTTCGAACAGGCCGGCCATATCTCGATGCCCAATCTCTCGGGCCATATCTATCTTGTCACCAATGTCGCGGGCCAGCACCGGCTGGCGATCCTCGGCCGCCCGACGATCGAGGGCTCGCTCTACGGCCTGCTGACGACGCTCCAGGTCGGCGCCGGCTCGCAACTCGTGCCCGTCGCCTGCCCGCTCGCGCTGGTCAAGCTCGATGCCGCCACCGAACCGCTGCTCGGCCGCATCCCGCCCGGCGCCCCGGCGCACAATGAGTACCGCGCGATGCTGGACGCGGCGAAGCAGGGCGATTTCGTACGCTTTTACGGCTGAGGCGTACGGGCGATGGCCGGGAATCCGGGGGCGCCTGATTGGCTGACATCTGCGATCGGCGGCTTCGCGGCGGCATGAAGAGGGTCGCGAGTTCGAGGCGGGAAATGGGGACTTCTGACATGAACATACAGGAGCAAATCGAAGAATATATTGCTGGACAACCCGAGCCCAAACGCGATGAAATGCGAGAGTTACATCGTCTCATCCTCCATATTTCGCCAAGATGCAGGTTATGGTTCCTGGATGGCAAAGATAGTGAAAATAAAACGGTTTCCAATCCCAACATTGGATATGGACATCAGACAATAAATTACGCCAGCGGAAAAACCAGAGAATTTTACCGGATCGGGATAAGTGCAAACACAACCGGAATCTCTGTCTATATCATTGGCCTAGAAGATAAGAAATATCTATCTCGCACCTATGGAGCAAAGCTTGGAAAATCAAGCATAACTGGTTATTGTATTAAATTCAGAACGGTAAAAGATATTAAAATAGATGTGCTGAAGGAAATAATCCGACTTGGGTTTGAGTTTCAGAATGAAAAGGGATGATTTGATTGGGCCGTGAACCCATAAATCAGTGGACCAGAACGATGGAATTCAACTATATGTGGGGACACTATACTCATTCAATTGAGTATAGTGTCCCCGCCACCTCGATAAGTTGCAGGGTATCTGAGGGTCCAATCGATGACGGACACAAAAGTCCTGAGTCCTGTGAACATGCGATCGGCGGGAAAGCCCAGACAATCCGCCAGCGACTCCTTCCCACCGTCGCTCGGAATACGCGACTGACACGTCACTGCTCGCCCGTCCGGCCCGATGGCAACGGCGGATTCCTTGAGTATAACCCGTCTCCCTTCTGCGGGTCCGCGAGGAACGGGTCCGTTGCCGGAAAGCGTCATCGTTTCAATCGTGACCTGGTCGGCGAACACATAGTCCCGGCCAAAGTAGCGAAGGAGAAGATCGGTCGATATGTTGCAGCGTGCATGCGTGTCGACTGCCATCGGTTCATCGGAATTGGATCTGATACAGGAGACCATTCGTCCATTTTTCATCGTCGCGACCAGGTGGCTGCTGAAGGGCTGAATATCTATAGCGGGCTTCCCCCACAGCACAGGGACAAGATATGATCCGGTAATGGCGACTCCCCGGGAGTCTCGCGCTGGAATGAAACGACCGCGCTCCCGAGCGCGCCGGCAGGCTGTTTCATCGAGGATCGCGGACCCCGATGAACCCCTGATCTCACAAGCAGCCACTTGTCCCTGTGCGTCGATCGTCAGAACAGCGACAGTGCGTCCCTGAACGTCTCGCAACTCTTTTGGGTAATCTGCTTCGGAAATCCATGTCGAAGGCGGCGTGAGCGGAGTTGGGTCTTTTGCCTCTTGCGCGTTCTGTCCCGACAACAGCAGCAACGTTATGAGTGATTCCAACATGCCGCTCTCCTGAGCCCGCGCTGAGCAGTCGGCGAGGTCCCATGGACAATGTCAGGAGCTGCAAATGTCCGCAATGGGTCGATACCGCCCTGTCAGCTATCGTTCGCACCAACGCCCGTCAGCCGGCGAACCTGGCGCACCCCTGCCATTGCCGGTTCCGCTCGTAGCGGACGCGCGGCGTTTATGAGTCCGCGACCGGAGGAGCGACCCCTGCATCCATCGCCCCCGCCCGACCGTATCAGCAACATCATCCGATGCGGCCGGGCCGGTCGCGGTTTCCGGCCCGCGCAAAGGATGGTAGAAGCAAGGCGCTCGCCTCGACGGGGGGCGGCGATGTGCGGAGGCAAGACCATGGCCGTCCGATTTGGCGTGTTACCCCTTTCGCTTGCGGTCGCCGGTGCGCTTGGCGTCGCGGCGCCCGCCTGGCCCCAGGCCGACCCCGTGGCCGAGCTCGACGCGCTGTCGCAAGGTTCGGCGCAGGTCGGGCCGGGCGTGGCGCTCGCCCGCCGGCAGATCGGCGAGGGCGATCTGATGGCCGCGGTCGCGACGCTCGAGCGCGTGCTGATGGGCCATGCCGATGCCGACTCCGCATTGCTGCTCCACGCGGCGCTGCTCTGCCGCCTCGATGATCGCGACGGCGCTAGGGCCGAGCTCGTCGCGCTCACCCGGCCGGTGTCCGGCCGCGACTGGGGCGAAGTGACGGCGGCCTGCGGCCCGATGCCGCGGCCGGGAACGGGAGGCTGATATGACGGGTTCCGCATCGCACGGCATCAGGGCGCGCCTGCTCGCCACCGCCATCGGCCTGTCGCTCATCGGGGCCGCCGCGCTCGCCGCCGGCCAGCCCCAGGTGATCGGCATCAATGCCGCGGTCCTCAACAATGTCCGGATCAAAAGCGCCGGCGCGCCCGCTGCGCATACCGCCCTGGTGCGGCAACGCGTCGCGCTTGCCGACGAAGTGCAGACCGGCGGCCGCAGCCAGCTCCAGGTGCTGCTGCTCGACAAATCGGTGTTCACCGTCGGCGCCAATGCGCGGCTGACGATCGACCGCTTCGTCTACGATCCCAATCGCAGCACCCGCGCGATGGGCGCGTCGGTGGTGAAGGGCGCCTTCCGCTTCATGTCGGGGCGGCCCGATGCGAAGGGCAGCTCTTCGATCCGCACGCCCGTCGCCACGATCGGCATCCGCGGCACCATCCTCGATGGGGTCGTCGGCGAGGATGCGGTGCGCATCGCCGCGGGCGAGCAGGGCGTCGGCCCCAATGTGCGGAGCGATCCCGCCACCGCCTCGCTGATCATCCTGCGCGGTCCGGG
>NZ_JAQGLC010000083.1 GCF_028293085.1 Sphingomonas bacterium | reverse complement strand
GGCTTGGGCCCTGCGCAGGCCCGGGATGCCCTTGGAGGCGGAATAGCCATGCGCATCGGGCTTGCGCGCCACTTCGCACAATTTGTCGATGACGTGCGGCGGCGGCGGCAGGTCGGGATTGCCCATGCCGAGATCGATGATGTCCTCGCCCGTCGCCCGCGCTTCCGCCCGCATCGCGTTGACTTCGGCGATGACATAGGGGGGCAGGCGCTTGATGCGATAGAAATCGTCGGACATGGCAACTTCCGGCTGGAGGAGACCGCCCCTTAGTTGATTTGCGCCCGCTCGGGAATGACGGACATGCGCTCGTGCGCTAGGGTGGGCGAAATTCGCCACCCGAGGAAGCCATGGCCCAGCCCGACGCCCCCGAAATGCCGCTTCCCAGCCTCGAGGAGCTCCAGCACTGGACCTGGGTGATGGGCCGCGCGCAGCAGATGATGCTGGAAAGCGGCCTCTCCGCGGCGGCGACGGGACAGCGCGATCTCGGGCTGCCGGTCATCCCCGGTTTCAACGATCCGGCGACGATCCAGCGCGCCGAGGCGTTCTGGACCGACAGCCTCGATCTCTGGCAGCGCTTCCTCGATCCGAAGGCCGCGCCATCCGACGAGGGCAAGCATGCCCGCGACAAGCGCTTCGCCGCGCCGCAATGGCGCGACAACCCGTTGTTCGACTGGATCCGGCAAAGTTATTTCCTGATCTCGGATCACCTGCTCCGCGGGATCGACGAGATGCCCGGTGTCGACGAGCGCCAGAAGGAGCAGCTCCGCTTCGCCGCCAGGGGCTTTCTCGACGCGATGAGCCCGAGCAACTTCCCCGCAACCAACCCGCTCGTCCTCGAAAAGACGATCGAGACCGGGGGCGAGAATCTGCTCAAGGGCCTGCAGAACATGCTCGCCGATCTCGCCAAGGGGCAACTGACCCACACCGATCCGAATGCCTTCGAGGTCGGCCGCAACCTGGCGACGACGCCCGGCAAGGTGGTCAAGCGCACGCCGCTCTACGAGTTGATTCAATATTCTCCGACCACCGATAAGGTGCTCGCCGTGCCGCTGGTCATCTTCCCGCCCTGGATCAATCGATTCTACATTCTCGATCTGACGCCGGAGAAGAGCTTCATCCGCTGGGCGGTGGAGCAGGGCATCACCGTGTTCATGGTCTCGTGGAAATCCGCCGACGCCAGCATGAGCGAAGTGGTCTGGGACGATTATGTCGAGGCGCAGATCGACGCGATCGACACGGTGCGCGACGGGCTGAAGGTCGATGCGGTCCACACCATCGGCTATTGCGTCGCGGGCACCACGCTTGCGGCGACGCTTGCCGTACTGGCCGCGCGGGGCGAGGCGGAGAAGGTGAAGAGCGCGACCTTCTTCACTGCCCAGGTCGATTTCGCCAAGGCCGGCGAGCTGCTCAACTTCGTCGACGAGGATCAGCTGGCGACGATCCGGACGCTGTCGCCCGACGGTTTTCTCGACGGGCGCTATCTCGCGCTCACCTTCAACCTGTTGCGCGGGCGCGATCTGATCTGGAACTATGTCACCAACAATTATCTGCTCGGCCAGGATTATGCGCCCTTCGATCTGCTCCACTGGAACGGCGACACCACCAATTTGCCGGCCAAATGGCATCTGAGCTATCTGACCGATCTCTACCGCGACAATCTGCTGGTGAAGCCGGGCGCGCTCGCGGTCCGCGGCACGCCGATCGACCTGACCAGGGTGAAGACGCCCTCCTATATCCAGGCGGGGCGCGAGGATCATATCGCGCCGGCTGAAAGCGTGTGGAGCATCACCCATCATTTCGCCGGCCCGGTGAAGTTCGTGCTCGCCGGCTCGGGCCATATCGCGGGCGTGGTGAACCCGCCGGCGCTCGGCAAATATCAATATTGGCTCAACCCGGAGCCGGTGAAGACGCTCGCCGAGTTCGTCGCCGGGGCGACCGAGACCAAGGGAAGCTGGTGGCCCGACTGGATCGGCTGGCTGCGCGACCAGGACGACTCGACTGTGCCCGCCAAGGCCGCGCGCACACCCGGCAAGGGCATGCTCCAGGCGATCGAAGACGCGCCCGGGGCCTATGTCAGGGCTCACTAAAATCCTGTAATAAAACGCTTTAATCTGCCACATGACGCTTATGTTGCAGCGCAACAAAAACCCTTGCGAAACGCGCGCCATGCGATTATATTGCAGTGCAGCAAGTTAGCAGGAGGAGGCCTTCATGGCCAGCAAGGGGCGCAAGCCCACAACCACGGTCAAGGCCTCGACCCCGTCGAAGCCCAAGCCCGCCGTCAAGGCGCCCGCCAAGGCTGCCGTCGCCGCCAAGCCGGTGGTGAAGCCTGCCCCAGCTCCGGTCGCCGTCAAGGTGCCGGTGACCCCCGCACCCGTCGCGGCGAAGCCCGTCCCGGTGGTTGCCAAGATCGAGCCGCCCGCGCCTGCTCCCGTCGTCGTTGAAGCGGCGCCCGAGCCGGCGATCGAACTGGTGGCCGAGCCCGCAGTGACGACCCCAGAGCTGATTGTCGAAGCCGTCATCGAACCCGTCATCGAAGCCATAACGCCCGTCGCCGTCGAAGCGCCGGTCGCCATCATCCAGAAGGAAGTGAAAACCATGGAAGCCACCATCAAGTCCGCCACCGACAAGGCCCAGACCCTGTTCGCCGAAGCCAATGAGCGCGCCAAGGCCGCCGTCGAGAAGAGCACCAAGCTGTTCGAGGAAGCCAACGAGTTCTCGAAGGGCAACATCGAAGCGATCGTCGAGTCCGGCAAGATTGCCGCCAAGGGCCTCGAGTCGTTCGGCCAGGACGCCGCCGAGTATAGCCGCAAGCAGTTCGAAGGCGCGACCGCCGCGCTGAAGAGCCTGTCGGGCGTCAAGTCGCCGACCGATTTCTTCAAGCTTCACAGCGACTATGTCCGCTCGTCGTTCGACTCGATCGTCGCGCAGACCTCGAAGAACACCGAAGCGATGCTGAAGCTCGCCGGCGAGGTCGCCCAGCCGATCTCGAACCGCGTTGCGGTTGCCGTCGAGAAGGCGAAGATCGCCGCGTAATCGCGCGAACGATTACCGAACAAGCGAAGGGCGGTCCCGTCGGGGCCGCCCTTTTCGTTTGTTTGAGCCCTGCTTCGGTGCCGTCTGCGTCGATAGAAGCCGAAAACAAGGTTGATCGATCGCTACCCCTTGCCCTTGGGGTGCGGCTTGCCATATTTTCGGACTTCATGATCACGCAACCAGACACGACGGCAATGGCCGAGCGCCGCGACGGCGAAGGCGGGGACGACGAGGGCACCGGCCTCGGCATCGCCACCCGCACCCGCACGCGGACCAAGCAGCCGACGCCGTACCGGGTGCTGCTGCTCAACGACGATTACACCCCGATGGAATTCGTCGTGCTGGTCCTGCAGCGCTTCTTCCGCATGGACATGGAGGCCGCGACTCGCGTGATGCTCCACGTCCATCAGAAGGGTGTCGGGGTGTGCGGCGTGTTCAGCTATGAAGTGGCCGAAACCAAGGTCGCCCAGGTGATCGAGTTCGCCCGGCAGAACCAGCATCCGCTGCAATGCACGCTGGAAAAGGCATAACGCCCTGGTTCCTCCCTCGCCAGGCGGGGGAAGAGCGAAATCGCCTGGCTTCCGGAAATCACCGCCCCGCGGGCAGCCATCCAAGATCCAGTCCCGCATAGCGATCGACGAAATTCGCCGCGCGTTGCAGCGCCCGCTCGTCGACCAGCGTCACCCGCCCGGACTCGCGCGCGATCATGCCTTCCTCCTCGATCTGGCGGAGCATGCGGTTGACATGGACGGCGGTGAGGCCGGTCGCGTCGCCGATCTCCTCCTGGGTCAGCCCGAGCGTGAAGGTCTTGCTCAGCCCCTTGTCGAGCATCCGCATCCGGTTGCGCATCTCGATCAGGATCGCCGCCACCCGCGCCTTGGCCGAGGTGCGCCCCAACGCCGCCAGCCGGTCGGTCAGCGCGGCGCGCTCGATCTGGCTATAGACCATGATCAGCGCGGCGAGCCGGGGATGGTCGCCGATCAGCTTGCTCATCGTGCTCCGCTCGAACGGGCAGACGACGGCGTCGGTCAGCGCGGTAATCGTCTCGGGCGCCTCGCGATAGACGAGCGAGGAGATCGCCATCATGTCGCCCGGAAACAGGAAGCGCAGAATCTGGCGGCTGCCGTCGTCGAGCAGCACCGAGGACATCATCGTGCCCTTGCGCAGGATGAACAGTTCGCTGCAGACGTCGTTTTCGCGCTGCAGGGTCGCGCCGCGGCGGATGTGCCGCTCGCGCTCCTCCAGCTGTTCCAGCGCCCCGTGCTCCCCCGGGGTCAACGCCACCATGTCGCTCAGTCTTTCCGCGAAACAGCTACCCGGCACCCAAACATCCCCCAAACCCTGGTTAACCAGAGCATCGCCGCAAAATCAGCGCATTAAAGTCGATCAAGCACCGTCACGACCGCACTGCCCTTGCTTGGACGTCGCGAGGCGATAGAAGCCGCACATGGATCGTATCATCATTCGCGGCGGCAACCGCCTTTCGGGGCGTCTGCCCATCTCCGGTGCGAAGAACGCCGCGCTCACGCTCATGCCGTGCGCACTCCTTACCGAGGAACCGGTGACGCTCCGGAATCTGCCCCGCCTGGCCGATGTCGACAGCTTCGGGCATCTCCTCAACCAGCTCGGCTGCTCGACCCAGATCGAGGGCGCGCGGCCCGAGGATTTCGGCCGGGTGATGACGATCCGCGCCGGCAAGCTGACCGCGACCGAGGCGCCCTACGACATCGTGCGCAAGATGCGCGCGTCCATCCTGGTGCTCGGCCCGCTGATCGGCCGCGCCGGCGAGGCGACGGTGTCGCTGCCGGGCGGCTGCGCGATCGGCAACCGGCCGATCGACCTTCACCTGAAGGCGATGGAGGCGCTCGGCGCGCAGATCGAGCTGACCGCGGGCTATGTGAAGGCGATCGCCCCCGGCGGTCGGCTCCCGGGCGGGCGCGTCACCTTCCCCATCGTCTCGGTCGGCGCGACCGAGAATGCGGTGATGGCGGCGGTGACCGCAAAGGGGCCCTCGATCATCGAGAATGCCGCGCGCGAGCCCGAGATCGTCGACCTGTGCAACTGCCTGGTCGCGATGGGCGCGTCGATCTCGGGCATCGGCACCGAGACGCTGGAGATCGAGGGGCGGGACCGGCTGCACGGCGCGACCTACGCGGTGATGCCCGACCGGATCGAGGCCGGCAGCTATGCCTGTGCCGCCGCGATCACCGGTGGCGCGCTCGAGCTGGTCGGGGTCACGGCGGACGATATGCGCGCGACGATCGCGGCTCTGGTCGAGGCCGGCGTCACCGTCGAGGAGCGTGGCAACAGCCTGTTCGTAGACGCGAAGAACGGCCTTGCGCCGCTGACCTTGTCGACCGCGCCCTTCCCGGGCTTCGCCACCGACATGCAGGCGCAGTTCATGGCGATGCTGACCCTGGCCAAGGGCGCCAGCGTGCTGACCGAGACGATCTTCGAGAATCGCTACATGCACGTGCCCGAGCTGGCTCGGATGGGTGCCGACATCCAGGTGCGCGGCCGCACAGCGGTGGTGCGCGGTGTCGAGAAGCTGGTCGGCGCGCCCGTGATGGCGACCGATCTGCGCGCCTCGATGAGCCTGATCCTTGCCGGTCTTGCCGCCGAGGGCGAAACCCAGGTCCAGCGCGTCTATCATCTGGATCGCGGCTATGAGCGGCTCGAGGAGAAATTGAGCGCGGTCGGTGCCGATATCGAGCGCGTCAGCGACGGCTAGGCCGGCACGTCGTTCCACCAGCCCGGCCGTTGAGGCGTCCACCAGCGTGCCGCGGCGGCGATGCGGTCGCTATAATCGAGCCGGTCGGGGCAGACCAGCGGCAGGCCCAGCGTGCCGGCGATGCGCGCGATCTCCTCCTGCCCCAGTCGGTCGGGCAGCGCGTCTCGCTCGCGGCAGGCTAGTCGCCACAACTCCATCTCCTGTCCCCAGAAATAGAGCGAGCCGGCGCCGATATTGTCCTGGATCCGGCGGGCATCGTCCCATTTCTGTGGCTCCAGGAATTTCGCCCAGATATCCGCCTGCACGCTGTCGACCGGGGCATCGGGCCGCCACGCCAGGGCATCGCCCCGAACCACGGTGATCTTCGCCCGCGTCTCGGGCGGCAGCTGTTCGAAGATGCCGAGCACCTCGATCAGCGCGATCACGTCCGGGTCGCGCTCGACCACGGTGACGCGCTCCACCGCCGGGTTGAGCGCCACGTTCGCCGCGCACCAGCCCATGCCCATGCCCAGCACGACGGTATGGCCATGCGCCGACGCGATGCCGATCTCCTGGCTCTCGACCTCCATCGGCACGATCGACATCCAACTCGCCGCACCATGGTCGACCGGCCCCGTCAGGATGACGGAGCCCTGCATCGCGTAGCTCGTGCCCCAATAGCCCCGCGCCGACATCATCGCGATGATGCGCACCGACCATGGCCCCCAGACGCCGTGGCGATAGCGCGGGAACCACAGGTCGCTGGCAAAATCGCCCAGCAGCGGACGCGGATCAATGCCTGGCTGATCGGGTGATGTCATTTGGTCGCGGCCCCCTGCTGCGTCGAACGCTGGCCGCCTTTCCGGCGAAGTTCAAGGGCGGGCGGCCGATGCCAAATCTTCCTCGCCACGCCGGGAGGGCCTGCTATCGTCATCGCTCGGCCAGCCATTCGGGGGTGACGAATGACCGAGCGCAAGATTCAGATCGTGGTTGTCGGCGGCGGGGCGGGCGGGCTCGAGCTCGTGCGGCGGCTCGGCGCGAAATATGGCCGCAAACACCATGATATCATCCTGGTCGAGCGCAATCGCACCCATATCTGGAAGCCCTTGCTGCACGAGGTCGCGGCCGGCTCGCTCGACGCCAATCTCGACGAGGTCGGCTATCGCAGCCATTGCCATCGCTGGGGGTATCGCTTCTTCCTCGGCACGCTGGAAAGCGTGGATCGCGCTCGGCGGGAGATCGTCGTCGCGCCTTTGCTCGACGAGGACGGCAGCGAGCTGATCGCGCGCCATGCGATCCGCTACGATTATCTCGTGCTCGCGGTGGGCTCGGTCACCAATGATTTCGGCACGCCCGGCGCGCGCGAGCATTGCATGGTGCTCGACGACCGCGCCCAGGCCGACCGCTTCCGCAATCGGCTGCTCAACCATTGCCTGCGCGTGTCTCGCGCGATGAGCGTCGATCCGGCGTCCGACGAGCATGTCCGCATCGCGGTGGTCGGCGGCGGTGCGACCGGGGTGGAACTCACCGCCGAGCTTTTCAACTCCGCCTCGGCGCTGCGTTTTTATGGGCTCGAGACCTTCGACGAGAGCCGGCTCCAGGTGACCTTGATCGAGGCCGGGCCGCGCATCCTGCCGGCGCTTCCCGAAAAGCTCGCCGATGCCGCCAAAGCCGAACTGGAGGCGCTCGGCGTCCGCGTCGCGACCAGCACGCGGGTGACCGAGGTGACGTCCGACGCGATCGTCACCGGCGATGGCGAGCGCATCGTCAGCGAGCTGCGCGTCTGGGCGGCGGGCGTGCGCGGCGCGGCGACGCTCGATCATATCGGCGGGCTGGAGACCAATCCCAACTACCAGCTGCTGGTGAAACCGACGCTGCAGACCACGCTCGACGACCGCATCTTCGCGCTGGGCGATTGCTGTTCCTGCCTCGATCCCGCGACCGGCCGCCCGGTCCCGCCGCGCGCCCAGGCGGCGCACCAGATGGCGTCGAGCGTCTTCCGCAACCTCGTCCGCCTGATGGACGGGCGGCCGCTACAGCCGTTCGAATATCACGACCATGGCTCGCTCGTGTCGATCAGCCGCTTCTCGACCGTGGGCAGCCTGATGGGCAATCTCGTCGGCGGGCGGATGGCGATCGAGGGCCGGCTGGCGCGCTTCGTCTATGTCTCGCTGTACCGCATGCACCTGATCGCGATCCATGGCTGGCTGCGCGGGATCGGGCTGATCGTGCTCGGCCGCGTCAACACCATCATCCGGCCGCGGCTGAAGCTGCACTGACGCGCCCCGGGCCGCGTCGCTATGGGGCGATCTTGATCGCTTTCGCGGGTTTCACCATCTCCGCATACACCATCTTCGTCGGCGTCGCCTTGATCAGCATGGCCTTGGTGTTCGCGTCGGTCGGGGGCGAGCCGTACAGCGCCAGCCATGCCCGGCCGGCGACGGCGACCAGTTCATTGGCGCCCTTGTCGGTATAGAGCCAGGCGCGTTCAGCCTCGACGATCTCGCGGAAATGCTGGTTCTTGGGTCCCCAGAATTGCGCGTCGCCGGCATAGGGCGCACGGCCCTCGGCCCTTTGATAGGCGCGATCGATCATCGCCTTGCGCTCCGCGGGCGACGCATTGAGCGTGGCGCTCTCCTTCACCACGATCGAGGCGAACCAGGCCTTGCTCGCCTTGACCTGAGCGTCCCAGCCCGCCTGCTCCACCGCAGTGGAGGGGCGGCCGTAAACCTCCAGATAGGCGTTATCGATCGCCTCCGCCCGCACGGCCGCGCCGGCTGGCTTGGCGATCAGCATCTTCAGGAACTTCGCCGCGTCGAGAAAGGTGATTCCGTGCGCCACCTGCTCCGACATGCCATATTCGGGACTCTCCATCATGGCGATCCATTGCGACGTCTCGGAACCTTGCGGATTGCGGCCGAGCACCAGCACGCTGCCCGCGGCGAAGGCGGTATCCATTTTCTGGATGCTATCGATCGCCTTGAACCGGTTGTCGATGAGCTGGGCGGAGACACCGGCCGGCACCATGCCGAGCATGGCCGCGGCGCATGCAAACCGAACAAAGAACGTCATCGCGTTTCCCCCCGGGGTTGAAGCCTGTCTTGCGACCTTGTTCTTGTACGGCGCACCCTATCGCCTGGATGCGATCGTGCAAGAATAAGTCCGACCCGGCCCCAACCCGGCCCCAACCCGGCAGGGCCTCAGATCGCGTCGAGCGCCTGCTCGAAATCCGCGATCAGGTCGTCGGCATCCTCCACGCCGATCGAGATGCGCACGAGATTGTCGGTGATGCCCAGCGCCTGCTTGCGCGCATCGGGCACCGACAGATGCGTCATCGCCGCCGGGTGGCTGGCGAGCGTCTCGGTCCCGCCCAGGCTGACCGCGAGCTTGGCGATCTTCAGCGCGTCGAGAAAGGCGAAGGCCTCGGCCTCGCCGCCCTTGATGATCAGCGAGAAGGTCGATCCCGCGCCGGTGCAGTGGCGGCGATAGATATCGGCCTGGCGCTCCATGCCGGGCGTATCCTCGAGGAAGCCGAGATATCCCACACGCTCGACCTTCGGGTGCGTGCGCAGGTAATTGCAGACCTTCACGGCATTCTCGCCCGCGCGGCTCATGCGCAGTTCGAGCGTCTCGAGGCTGCGCAGCAGCATCCAGGCGGTATGGGGATCGCAGATCGTGCCGATCGTGTTGCGCATCATCCGGATCGTGTTGATGTGCTCCTTGGTGCCGAGCACACCGCCCGCGACCAGATCCGAATGCCCGCCGGCATATTTGGTCAGGCTGTACACGACGATATCGGCGCCATGCTTCAGCGGCTGGAGCCAGAGCGGGCCCAGGAACGTGTTGTCGATCGCGATCGGCGGCTTCTCCGCGGCGTTCTTGAAGATCGCGTCGCGGCTGGCGGCGACCGCCTGGATGTCGACCAGCGCGTTGGTCGGGTTGGCCGGGCTTTCGAGATAGATCAGCGCGACGCGGCCGGTCGCGGCCTTGCCCAGCACCGCATCGATCTCCTCGCGGGTCGCACCCGCCGGGAAATCGAGCCAGTGCACGCCGAAGCGGCCGAGGATGCGCGCGATCAGCGTTTCGGTCGCGGCATAAAGCGGGCCCGAATGGACGATGGTGTCGCCGGGCTTGACCATCGACAGGAACAAGGTCGCGATCGCCGACATGCCCGAGGAGAAAGCGAGCGCATCCTCGGCATCCTCCCAGATGCCGAGCCGATCTTCGAGGATCTCCTGGTTCGGCCCGTTGAAGCGTGAATAGACCAGTCCCTCGGAGCCGCCCGGACGCTTGCCGGTGACGCCCTCGAAATGGCGCTTGCCCGCCGCCGCATTGGGGAAGACGAAGGTCGAGGTCAGGAAGATCGGTGGCTTGAGCGATCCTTCGGACAGCATCGGATCATAGCCATGCCCCATCATCAGCGTGGACGGCTTGAGCTTGCGATCGCCGAACTTCTCGACCGACGGCTTAGGCTTGGTGCGCGGAGCGACACCGGTCAGATCGGCTTCGGTTTCGTTCTTGTTCGCCATTTGGGGTATCCTGTCGGAAGCTGTTGCGGGCTTCTACCGCGCGATAGTCGCATTTGACACTGGTTTGAGCCACTGCATCATCACCGTCATGCCCGTTGCGTAACCAGCCTCGATCGGGGTCGTTCCGCGAAGGCCTGTTCAAGGCGCGGCTATCCGGTTTAATCGAGCGCCTGTCGTCGACGCCGTGGCTGTTGGGAATGTCAGGGTCGGGAAATGGGA
>NZ_JAQGLC010000047.1 GCF_028293085.1 Sphingomonas bacterium | reverse complement strand
CGATAGAATCGGCGCCGAGCCCGGCGGCCCGGCGCCGCGTGTTTACCGCGTCAGCTTCTTATAGGCCAAGCGCGTCGGCCGATCGGCGGCATCGCCCATGCGGCGACGCTTGTCCTCTTCGTACGATTCGTAATTGCCCTCGAACCATTCGACGTGGCTGTCGCCCTCGAACGCCAGGATGTGCGTCGCGAGGCGATCGAGGAAGAAGCGATCGTGGCTGATCACCACCGCGCAGCCGGCGAAGCTTTCAAGTGCCTCTTCGAGCGCGCGCAGCGTCTCGACGTCGAGATCGTTGGTCGGCTCGTCGAGCAGCAGGACGTTGCCGCCCTCCTTCAGCATCTTGGCGAGATGAACGCGGTTGCGCTCACCGCCGGATAGCTGGCCCACCTTCTTCTGCTGGTCCTGGCCCTTGAAGTTGAACGCACCGACATAGGCCCGCGTGCCGAGTTCCTGCTTGCCGAAACGGAACACTTCGAGCTTGTCGGAAATCTCCTCCCACACATTGTTGTTCGGGTTGAGATCGTCGCGGCTCTGGTCGACATAGCCGAGCTTGACCGTCGTCCCGACGTCGATCGACCCTTCATCCGCCTGTTCCTGGCCGGTGATGAGCTTGAACAGCGTCGACTTGCCCGCGCCGTTGGGGCCGATCACGCCGACGATGCCGCCGGGTGGCAACACGAAATCCAGATTCTCGAACAGCAATTTGTCGCCATAGGATTTGGTCAGGCCCTTGGCTTCGATCACCTTGCCGCCAAGGCGGCTCGGCAACTGGATCAGGATCTGCGCCTTGCCGACGGAGCGATTCTCCTGCTTCTCCATCAATTCGTCGAACGCGCGAATGCGGGCCTTGGACTTGGTCTGGCGGGCCTTGGGGGTCTGGCGCATCCAGGCGAGCTCGTCGGCGATCGCCTTGGCCTTGCCCTGGTCCTCGCGCTCCTCCTGCTCGATCCGCTTCACCTTCTTTTCGAGATAGCCGGAGTAATTGCTCTCATAGGTGTAATAGCGGCCGCGATCGAGCTCGAGCACCCAGTTGACGACATTGTCGAGGAAATAGCGGTCATGCGTCACGAGGATGACGTTGCCGGTATATTCCTTGAGGTAATTCTCCAGCCACTGGACGCTCTCGGCGTCGAGATGGTTGGTCGGCTCGTCGAGAAGCAGGATCTGGGGCTTTTCGAGCAGCAGCTTGCACAGCGCCACACGGCGCTTCTCGCCACCCGAGAGGTTGGTGACCGGGCTGTCGCCGGGCGGGCAGCGCAGGGCCTCCATCGCGATCTCGAGCTGGTTGTCGAGGCTCCAGCCGTCGACCGCGTCGATCCTGGCCTGGAGATCGCCCATCTCCTCCATCAGCGCGTCGAAGTCAGTGTCGTCCTTCGGGTCGCCCATCTCGGCCGAGATCGCGTTGAAGCGATCGACCAGATCGGCGACCGGGCGCACCCCGTCCTTGACGTTGTCGATCACGTTCTTGGTCGGATCGAGCTGCGGCTCCTGCGCCAGATACCCAACCTTGATGCCCTCGGCGGCCCAGGCCTCGCCGACGAAATCGGGGTCCATGCCGGCCATGATCTTCATCAGGGTCGACTTGCCGGAACCGTTCGGGCCGATGATCGCGATCTTCGCGTCGCCGAGGAACTGGAGGTGGATGTTGTTGAGCACCGGCTTGGCGGCACCGGGGAAGGTCTTGGTCAGACCCTTCATCACATAGCTGTACTGCACGGCCATCGCCGATCGGCTCCATCATTCGAATGCGGGGGATTTCGGTGGCGCATGTAGTGCTTGGCGGCCGAATTGGCAAACCACATCGCGCCCAAAATTTCGACACGTGGCCGGGTTGTCGACGCACCGGCGTTGCTTCTAAGCCCCTCCTGCAACAGATGCTGCCCGCACCGGGCGAATGGAGATCCCAATGGCTCGCAACATCGCCTTCGCCGCGGCACTCGCCGCCTCGGCTCTGTCCTTCCCCGCCATGGCGCAGGTCGCGCTCGATCCGGCTATCGGCAAGCTCCGCGACGCGGCACTCAAGGACGACGTCGCCTGGGATATCGTCGAGGGGCTGACCACCGAGATCGGGCCGCGGCCCGACGGCTCCGAGCAGCAGGCCAGGGCGCGCGAATGGGGCGTCGCGAAGCTCAAGGCGCTGGGCTTCAAGAACGTCCATATCGAGCCCTACAAGCTCGATACATGGGTTCGCGGACTGGAAAGCGCAGAGGTGGTATCGCCCTATCCGCAGCCGCTGCGGCTGACGGCACTGGGTAATTCGGGCGCGACCCCACCCGACGGATTGACCCTTCCGGTCGTCTTCTTCGCGAATCTCGACGCGCTCCGCGCCGCGCCCGACGGCAGCCTGAAAGGCAAGATCGCCTTCGTCTCCAACACGATGCAGCCGACAATGGACGGGTCGAGCTATGGCAGCCAGGGCCAGGCGCGGCGCGTGGGGCCCAATATCGCGGCGAAGAAGGGCGCAAGCGCGATCGTGATCCGTTCGATCGGCACCGATCACGGCCGCGGGCCGCACGCCGGCGTCACCAATTTCGAGGCCGGCGTCGCGCCGATCCCCGCCGCCGCGCTGTCGGTCGCGGACGCCGCGAACCTCGAGCGCATGATCGGACTGGGCAAGCCGGTGACGCTTCACCTGCTGCTGACGCCGCAACGCGTCGGCCTGCGCGATTCCGGCAATGTCGTCGCCGAAGTGCCGGGCACCGATCCGTCGGCCGGCATTGTCCTGATCGGTGGTCATCTCGATAGCTGGGACCTGGGCACGGGCGCGATCGACGATGGCGCCGGCCTTGCGATCACCACCGCTGCGGCGAAGCTGATGATGGATAGCGGCAAGCACCGTCGCACGATCCGTGTCGTCTGGTTTGGCGACGAGGAAACCGGCGGCTTTGGCGGCGAGGCCTATGCCAAGGCGCATGCCGGCGAACGCCATGCGATCGCTGCCGAATCCGATTTCGGCGCGGACCGGGTGTGGCGCTTCCAGACCAACCTGCCCGACAGCACGCGGCCCATCGCCGACCGGCTGGCGGCGGCGCTCGATCCGATCGGCGTGATCCGCGGTCCGGGCGCCTCGAACGGCGGCACCGATGTCGAGCCGACGCTCGCGACGGGCGTGGCGGGTATCGATCTCAATCAGAACGGCCTGCGCTATTTCGACTGGCACCATACGCCGGAGGATACGCTCGACCGGATCGACCCCGGGCAACTCCGCCAGAACGTCGCGGCATGGACTGCGATGCTTGCCGTCGTGGCCGGCGCGCCGGAGGAGATTGGATCGGTCCCGGCGAAGAAGTGACGGAAAACCGTGCCCGAACCTTTCTACAAGATGAATTGCGATTGACGCACTCGCGCCTTTCGTTATGAAAAGCCGCTCGTGGTAGCAATCGGGCTGGCCGCGAATTTTGCTATGCTTGGGAGCATCCGCATGAAGAAGATCGCCTTTGTTCTCGCCGCCGCCGGCCTGATGTCGCTCGCCGCCTGCAACAAGACGGAAGCGCCTGCCGTGGACAACAACGCCGAAATGGCGATGGATAACGTCGAGGTTCCTGCCGACAACATGGACGTCGCGGTCGACAATTCGGCCAACGCGACTGCCGTCGACACGATCGACAACGCAACCGCCGACAACGCGGTCGCCACCAACATGTAATGGACGCGATCGGGCTTGGGCCCGGTCGGTTTGTTCGAGAGGGCGTCCCTGCGGGGGCGCCCTTTTCGTTGGGCCACCGGCCGGCCGGTAGCCCCTTGCCTCACAACGTCGACGACACCTTCCAGAGGTCGATCCCGCCATCACCGGCATAGCGATCGATCTCGGCCAGTTCAGCCGCATCGAAACCGAGCCGATTGACCGCATCGAGTGAATCGTCGAGCTGCTCCACCGTTCGCGCGCCGATCAGCGCGGCGGTGACGCGCGGATCGCGCAGCACCCAGGCGATCGCCATCTGCGCGAGCGTCTGGCCGCGCCGCTCCGCGATCGCGTTCAGCGCCCGGATACGCTCGATATTGTCGTCGGAGAGCATCGCCTGCTTCAGCGATCCGCCCTTGGACGCGCGCGCGTCCGTCGGCACGCCGTTCAGATATTTGCTGGTCAACAGCCCTTGCGCGAGGGGGGAGAAGGCGATGCAGCCGGTGCCGATCTCCTCCAGCACGTCGAGCAATCCGCCCTCGATCCAGCGGTTGAGCATCGAATAGCTCGGCTGATGGATCAGCAGCGGCACGCGCTCCTCGCGGAGGATCTCGGCGGCCTTGCGCGTCAGCTCGGGCGAATAGGAGGAGATGCCGACATACAGCGCCTTGCCCTGTCGGTGGAGATGCGCGAGCGCCCCCATCGTCTCCTCGAGCGGCGTCTTCGGGTCGACGCGGTGCGAATAGAAGATGTCGACATAGTCGAGCCCCATTCGCTTCAGGCTCTGATCGCAGCTCGCGATCAGATATTTCCGCGATCCGCCGACATCGCCATACGGGCCGGGCCACATGTCCCAGCCGGCCTTGGTCGAGACGATCAGCTCGTCACGGTGCGCTGCGAAATCGGCGGCAAAAACACGCCCGAAATTCTCCTCGGCCGAGCCGTAAGGTGGACCGTAATTGTTGGCGAGATCGAAGTGGGTGACGCCGCGATCGAACGCGCGGCGCAGGATCGCCCTGCCCGTCTCGAACACGTCCTCCCCGCCGAAATTCTGCCACAGGCCGAGCGAGATCGCCGGCAGGTCGAGCCCGCTCCTGCCGCACCGGCGGTAGGGCATGCGGCCGTCATAGCGGGCGGGGTCGGCGGCGTAGGGCGTGGGGTAAGGCACCGGGAAGCTCCTGTCGGGTGGATCGTGACGTTCAAGGGGTGATGGCGGCGCGATCACTATACCATTTTGCGAGCACGTCGAACGCCAGTTTGTGCTGCCCTGTCTCCGACATCAGCCCCTTCCGGTTCCAGCCCATCTGGTACAGCGGATGCTGGCGGCGCGGCGAGCGGAAGTCCTTGAGGATCCAGGGCGACATGCCGACGAGATTGGGAATCTTCGCCGCCATCGCGAGTGTCTGCCGGTAATAATCGGCCTGAAATTCCTCCGAGAATTTGCGTTCGGTGCCGGGGTCGTGGAACCCGGCGAGCGCATCGGCGCCGAGCTCGGAGAAGATCAGCGGCTTGTCCGCCGGCGTGTCCCAGCCGATCGCCGGCAGGTCGGCGAGGCGATCGTCGGAATACCAGCCATTATAGGTGTTGATCGCCATTACATCGAGCCTGGCGACGAGCGGATCGGCCATCGCCATGACCGGATGCCCTCCCTGCTTCCTGCGTTCGGTCAGCAGCGCCGCGGTCACCAGCCGATCGGGATCGAGCCTGCGGACGTCGTCGACGAGCGTGCCGAGAAAGGCATTGCGGGCGTCGCTGACGGGAGTCTCGTTCGCGACACTCCACAGGATGATCGCCGCGCGGTTGCGATCGCGCAGGATATTCTCGGCCAGCATCGCCCGGGCGCGGCGAAGCGTCTCGGGATTGTCCCACGCAATCCGCCAATAGACCGGCACCTCGCTCCAGACGAGCAGGCCGAGTTCGTCAGCCATGCGCGTCGTCACCTCGCCATGGGGATAATGGGCGAGCCGCACGAAATTGGCGTGAAGGCCGGCCTTGGCCTCGGTCAGGAGCGTGCGGGCGGCGGTGGGCGTGATCGCGCGGGTCGGCTCTGCACCAATCTCTTCCTCGTGCAGGCTGATGCCGCGCAGGAAGACGGGACGGCCGTTGAGCAGGATCTGCGCACCACGAACCTCGATTGTCCGAAAGCCGATCCGGTCCTGCCAATGATCGGCGCCGGCATCGACCGTCACGTCGTACAGCACCGGGCTGTCGGGCGACCAGCGACGCAGTGCGCGCGGCGCCGGGATGACGGCGGTCCAATGACCCGCATCGTCAGTCTTGCCCTCGACCCGCACCCCGAGCGCCGGGATCGCGAAGCGGACCGGCGAACCGGCGGCCGATCTTCCATCGAGCGCGACGTCGATCGCGATGCGGCCATCGCGGCCGAGCCGTATCCACGCATCGTCGACATAGGTCGCCGGCGTCTCGATCAGGTGGACGGTACGAGTGATGCCGCCATAATTCTCCCAGTCCGTGACGGGCGGCGGCACGGTCGCCGCGCTCGGCTCGGAATCGGCGCCGACCACCAACCGATTGTCGCCTTTGCGGATCAGGCCGGTGACCTCGAAGGCGAAGGGTGTGAAGCCACCTTCATGGTGCCCGAGCTTGCGGCCGTTGAGATAGACATCGGCGCTGTAATTGACCGCGCCGAACCGTAGAAACTGACGCATTCCTGGCGTCGGTGCCGCGGGAAAGCGGCGCTGATACCAGATCAGCCCCTGATAATGACGCAACGTCGCGTCCTGCGTCAGCCAGGACGAGGGCAGGATCGCGATGGCCGAATGATCGAGATCATATTCATACAGCGCGCGCGGATCGGCGGCGGAGGCCTTGTCGACATCGACATCGTCGTAGCGGCGATGGCCCGTACCGGTCTCGCCGCCATGAAAGCCGGCAATGCCATCGCGATAGGGGTCGATCGAATAATGCCACGCGCCGTCGAGGCTGGTGTTGGGACGGAGATCGCCGGCGGTGAGCAGCGGTGCCGACTGGTTCGATTGCGCCAAGACCGGCGTCACCGAAAGAAACAATGTTCCAACGAACGACAATAGCCGCCTTATTGTCCCGCTCGCCATGAGACCTTCTCCCGATACTTCCGATCGTCTCGCCCCGTTGCCGCCCGCCGTCTGTTTTCGGGTGGGGCACGGACCGCTTTATAGAGTTCCATGAGACCGCTAACATGCTTGCTTGTCAAACGATCGACAGCGCCATGGTCGCGATAGTGTCCGAAGGGAGAGAAGTATGGCCAGGTTGGGGCTGATCCTGTCGCTTGCGGTGGCGCCGTTGTTGCTGATCGGCATCGCCGTGTCCGGCGCCGCCGCGCAGATCGCGCAGGACGATCCCGAGATCCACGAATATACGCTGCGCAATGCCTCGGGCATGACAGTGCGTTTCCTGAATTACGGTGCGATCATCACGGCGATCGAGGTGCCCGACCGGGATGGGCATCTCGCCAATGTCGTGCTCGGCTACGGCTCGGCTGCCGAATATCGCGCAAAGAACGAGAAGAACCGGTTCGGCGCGGTGGTCGGGCGCTACGCCGGGCGGATCGCCGGTGCCCGATTCAGCATCAATGGGCTCGAATCCCGGCTCAAGCCCAATGACGGGCCCAATGCGCTCCACGGCGGCGGCGAGCCGGGCCTAGACAGCAAGATCTGGCAGGTGAAAGAATTTCGCGAGAAGGACACGGTCGGCGCGACGCTCAGCGTTACCAGCCCCGATGGCGATCAGGGCTTCCCCGGGACGCTGACGATGACCGTCACCTATCGCCTGTCGTCAAGCAATGCGCTTCGCATCGACTATGCCGCGCGCACGACCAGGCCGACGGTGCTCAACCTCACCAACCACAGCTATTTCAATCTGGGCGGCGCGGACAGCGGATCGGTCGAACATCACATCCTGCACATCAGGGCCACGCGCTGGGTGGAAACCGACCAGGCGGGCATCCCGACGGGGCGCTTCCCGCCCGTCGCGCATACCGCGCTCAACTTTCACGGATCGCGCGGGATCGGCGAGGCGATCGACGCGAAGGAGCCGATGATGGCCGCGCGCGGTGGGTACAACCATGCGTGGTTGCTCGCACGCCACAATCGCACCACGCCGGCGATGGCGGCAGCGCTGGTCGATCCGAAATCGGGCCGGGTCCTGTGGATCGAGACCAGCGAGCCATCGCTCCAGGCCTATACCGGCGACTATATCGACGGTCAGGACAAGGGGCCGACCGGCAGGACGATAAGGCCGCGCGACGGCATCGCGCTGGAGACCCAGCACCTGTCCGACAGCCCCAATCGCCCGGACTTTCCATCGACCTTGCTCAGGCCAGGCGAAACCTATCGGTCCCGAACGATCTGGCGTTTCGGCACGGATGCTGCACCGCCCCGACGCTGACGATCAATCGGCGCGCGACATGGCCGCGCAGTGGCGGGCGATGTAAGCCGCATGGCCCGGCATCGTCTCGGCGGATTGCCTGAACAGGCCGGCGAGACGCAGGAAATTCTGTTGCGCCCGCGGGACGTCGATCGCGTCAGCGAGCGGATCCCACGACACCGGCAGGATAGCCCGCCCCAGCAAGACAGCCAGCCAGTCCGCGGGGCCAAACGCAGCATTGTCGCGTGGTTGCAGGCGCCCTCGTCCGCGAAAGAGTTCGACGCGGTGCGCCAGGCTGTCAGGGAGAGGGACAATCTCGCCGGCCACCCGCAATATGGGCTTGTCACCCTCCATCGAGACGCGGTGTAAAAGCGTTAGATCGCGCAGTTCCTGTATCTCGCCGGTCATGCGACGTTCGAACTCATCGGCTTCGACCATCGAGCCATCGCGATCCGGCATCAGCGACAGGAGCGCCAGAATCCCGACATGGGCAAGATCGAGCTCGCCAGCTTCGATCGGCTCGATCGAGACACCCGCCGCACCGATCGCCGCGCAATTGCGCGCCCAGAGCCGCCGCCGCTTGCCTGCGCGCAGCGCCGCGAAGCGAGGCTCGTTGATGATATTCTGCCCAGCCAATGCGGCATCGTCACTGGTTTCGCCCGCGATGAAGCTGCGGCCATGCCAGGTCATTCGCTGCAACGGCAGTCGCCGCTGCCATCCGGAGCCATAGGCGCTCACGGTTGTTAGCGGCGGCAAATCAGCCAAGACCGCCGACTCCGCCCTCACCTCCCGATCGCAAGGAAACCAGGCGCTCCAGTCTTCGAACGGCTCGCCAAGCGCTCCCCCGATCAACGCCGCCCGGGCGCCCGAGCAATCGACGAAGAAATCGCCCGGGATCGAGCGCCCGTCATGCAGCACGACTGCAGCGATCAGGCCGCTCTCGCTATCGAGCGCTACGCTCGCGATTTCTCCCGCCTCGCACGCGACACCCTGGGCCAATGCCTGGGAGCGGAGATAGGCCGCATAGGCCGCCGTCTCGAGATGATAGCCATAGTCCATCATGGCGCGCTTGTCGGCGGCGGGCCGCGCAAACCGCCCCATCTTCGCGGCTATCGCTGCCAGGCTGTAATCGTCGAGATCGATGCCCTGCCCCGCCGCGTGTGCGCGCAGCCAGAGCTGGTAAAAGGCCACGCCGCCGACCTCGAGCCCGAAATCGCCGAACGCGTGCACATAGGCTGCGCGTCGCACCGGATCGGTAAAGCCAGCGCCAAGACGCATCGTTCCGCCGGCCGAGGCGAGCATGTCGTGCTCGTCGATGCCCATCAGGGTGTGGAAATCCCTGTGCGCCGGCAAGGTCGCCTGGGCGCCGACTTCGTCGACCGCACAGTCGATCAGGGTGACGCGCATGCCGCTCCGGGTGAATGGCGCAAGCGCGGCCGCGGCCATCCATCCGGTGACGCCGCCGCCGACGACCACGATGCTGCGCAGCCTGGCGGGCCGGTCCATCTCAGCGTGGCCGATAGTTGACGAAGATATTGGCGGTCAGCCGCCCGGTGCGCGGATCTGCGACCAGCGGCTTTTCCTCGCGGATATGGCCCGAATGGAGCAGGCAGCTGCGATAGATCGCCATCCGGTTGAACACCGCATCGCACCCGCCGATCCGGGCATAATGACCGGTATCGTCGCCGACATAATGCTGCGGCGGCGTTTCCTCCGTCAATTCGCGCGCGCGGATCGCATCATAGGCCCTGGCGCGAGGCTCATCGAGCGTTTCATAGCCCGTCGCGCGGTGGCGATAAAAGGATGTGCCGCCAAAGGCGGAATCGCACAGATAATGGAGCAGCGCGAACTGGAGGGGATAGACCGTGTCGATATGAGGCGTGCGTTGCTGCACGGTCAATTGCTCGGGCGGCGTCGTCGTCAGTGAAAAGCTGCATTCGGCGTTGGACAGGACGACCTCATTCAGGCCGAAGGCCCGTTCCATGATCGGGCTGAGCGCGCGCACCACGGCCTCGACATAGTTGAGCGGCGCGGGCGCGCGAACGCCGGGATAGCCGCCCTCGGGATTGCCGGCCGGCGTGAAGGCGACCTCCCAGGTCGCATAGTCGATCAGCGCGGCTGGATCGTTCAGCAGCCCATCGACCATCAACACCGGCTCGCGCTCCTCGCCGACATGGCTGAGCGCGACCCTGGGGCGCGGATTGACGCTCAGATCGTAGCTTGTGGCCGAAGCGCTGGTCATCAACGGTCTCACAAAGAAGCTTTAGGGCGGGCGAGGTGGTGCAACAAGCAGCGCTGAAGCTGAAATAAAAAAAGGGCCCCAACCTCGACAGGTTGGAGCCCATGATCGCTACCGGTGACGGCACCTTTCCGCAGCGAAAAGCACCGTTACCGGCAGCCCCCCTATCCCCCGAACTTCGCGCGGAGCGAGAAGATGATCCGGCGATCGCTCATGAACCATGACCGCGGCCGGCGATCGAGGTTGTTGTTGATCACCTGCGTCGTCTCCAGCGTCTCATTGAGCAGGTTCACGCCCTGGAAGCCCATTTTGAGGTTGGGCGTCACGTTGTAGAAGATCGAGGCGTCGAACTGGCCCGTCGCTTCGTTGTACACCGGCGCGTACGGCACGATCACGTCACGTACCGTCAGCAGATACCGCGACCGCCACGAATAGGCGCCGCGAATTTCGAATCCGCCCGCCTGGTAGAAGGGGGCGATGTTCAAGGTGTATTTCGACAGGCCCTGCAGCGGCAGCCTGCTGGTGTCGACATTGGCGATGCGGCCAGCGGCGACGTCCGGATCGGTGCCGGACAGCGTGCTCTGCTTCACGCCCTTCGAGTCGACGTAGGTGAAGTTGCCGCTCAGGCCGAACCCGCTGAGGAAGCCGGGCAGGAAAGTGAAGGTCTGCTGATAGCCGATCTCCAGCCCCTTCACCCGACCGGTATCGGGCGAGTTGAACGGCGTCGTCACCAAAGCGCCGAAGGTGGCGCCGTTGTTGGTGAAGCTCAACCGCTGCGTGCCGTTGCTGAGCACCCCGTACAGGTCCTTCTTGAACAGCGACAGCGTCAGCTGCCCCACGCTCGAGAAATACCATTCCGCAGTCAGGTCGTAATTGTCCGACCTGATCGGCTTCAAATACGGATTACCGACGTTGAAGATCGCGATCGGCGCGCCATTGTTCGCGATCGTCGTGTCATTCGTGTCGAGGATGACGTTGTAGAAGGCACGCGTCAGCCCGAAATCGGGCGGTGCAACCCCCTCGTTGAAGGCGGCGCGGAACTGGAGACCACCACCGACCTCGAGCTTGAGGTTCAAGCTCGGCAGGTAATAATGATAGTCGATCTTCGTCGAGATCGGCCTCAGCGCCCCGTTCGCGAACGCGTTCGCATTTGCGAGAACCGTCGGCCCGAGCGCGCAGAAGGGCGTTGGCGGCTGTCCATTCTGGGGTGGCGTGCAGGTATAGGACCGCTGCGGGAAGGAGAAGAACCCGCTCGCCTCGCGTGTCGTGGTGGAATAGCGCAGGCCGACATTGCCGCTCAGCCTGACCCCGCCATCGCCGATCGGGTTGCCGAAGCGGATTTCGCCGTAGACGGCGTTGTTGCGCTCATGCACCGGGTTGATTTCGCCCGGCAGGAACGGCGTGCCCGCAACGACACCGCATCGTTGCGCGAGCGGTACCCAATTCTGGGGACAGCCATTGGCCAGCCGATCGCGCCATTCGTCGCCGATAGCGAGAGCGGCCGCGCCGGCGGCTGCGTAGTTCCTGACCAGCTCGTCCGGCACGAACAGGCGCCCGGGGCCGGTGGGAAGGTTCGTCGTTCCACGGAAGAAGTCCGGGAAGGAATACACTTCGCTCGGCCCGGGCGAACCGCCGGCCGTATTGGGATTCCCGTTGACCGGATCGTCGAGCCACACCGGCCCGGTGCCGCCCCAGATCTCGCTGAGCACACCCCAGTTATAGGTCGAGAAGCGGGCCGTATTCTCACGATCGGAGAAGCGGTAACCGGCACGGATCGAGCTGAGCCAGCTATCCTCCGGGAAGGAGTAATCGAGGTCGATGCGCGCGGCATCCTCATTGCCGTCGCTATCCTCGATATGGTCCATCGCCGAGCGATAATAGCTATTGTACGGATCGATGAAGCTCGGATGCTGCGGGTTCATGTACAGCGTACCGCCGGCATTGGTGACCGGCAGGAAGTTCACCGTGGCGGGATCGTCGCCATGCATGGCGATCGAGGCGTTCTGGAACGTCGACGTCCAGATTCCGTAATCCAGGTTCCGCACATGCGATTTGGTGTGCTGATAGTCGAGGTTGACGCCCAGCCGGTCAGTGACTTTCCATTTGAAATTGGCGCCGTAATCGTCGGTCAGGAAACGCTGGTCGACCGCGCGCGTGATGTTGTTGCTCTGCAGGCCATTGATCGGCGTGCGGACATTGCTGGCATCACCCCATTGGTCGGCGCGATAGCCGTTCGGCGCGGTGATGGTGCCGCCGGTGAAGATGTTCTGGCTGTCGAACGAGAAGCTCGTGCCCGGCAACGGTTGCGAATCGCCGTTGCTGGTGACGTTGTCGGTGGCGATCTCGACCGCATGCTCGGTCCATGTCTCACGCGAATCCGAGCGGAGGAACTGGAAGGTCGCCGTCATCGATTCGTCGTTGCTGCGCCACTGCGCCGCCGCCGAATAGCCGTAGCGGATGCGGTCGAATTCCTGGGTACGCATCGCCGCACCGCGCGGGATGTAGACGATCGTGTCGCCGGCACCGGCCGGGGGCTGTCCGAAAGTACCGTCGGCGTGGCGTGTGCGCTGGCCCCAGTTCGAAATCTGCAGGCCGTCGGATCGTGTCAACAGTTCCGAGCGGACGAAGCTGCCCATCAGGCCGAATTCGCCGATACCCGTCTGCCAGCGATCGCTCGCCAGGATCGAGACCGTCGGCGAGGACTTGTGGATGAAGTCCCCGTAATTGACCTCGAGCGTGCCGGCGACCAGCAGGCCCTTCGAATCGAACGGAACGCGCGTGCGCAGATTGACCGTGCCGGCGATGCCGCCCTCGACCATATCCGCGCTCGGGCTCTTGAACACGTCGACGCCGGAAAGCAGCTCTGACGGAACGTCTGCGAAACTGAGACCGCGCCCGTTGTTGGCGGTGAAGGTGTCGCGCCCGTTCAGTTCAGAGCGGGTATAGGTAAGGCCGCGAACGACGACGCCCGAGCCCTCGACCGAAAAGTGATCGGGATCGACACCCGCCGCGAAGCGGCTGATCGCGACGCCAGGCACGCGCTGCAGCGCTTCGGTGACCGAACGATCGGGCAGCGCGCCGATATCTTCGGACGAAATCGAGTCGCTGACGATTTCCGCATTCTGCTTCAGCGCCTGCGCGGTCTTGAGGCTCTGCCGGATACCGGTGACGACAATATCGGCCTCGTCGACTTCCTGGGTCTGAGCGGGAGCGTTCGAGGGTGTCTGTGTATTCGAGGCCTGCCCATCGGACGCCGGCTGAGCCGAATCCATGATCTTCGGAGCACTCTCAAGCGCCCAGGCAGGCGATGCGATCGAAACGGTGCAGAGCGCGAACACCGAAACGCCGCCCTTCAGCGCGACTCCGAGACTGCCGTTTGCAATTCCACCCTTGCGTGAAACATCACTCATCAGGTTTTCCCCTCCCTATGTTACCGCTACCAATTACTGGCGCGTTTTTGTTGTTGGCTATCTTCGTAGCTGCGACCATGATGCCGCATCAGAGAGAAAATGCAAGGGGCGGCCGGAAAAAGTCTCACGTGGGACATATTTTCGGTGATTATGTGGTCTGAAACACACGCTCTCAGGCATACGTATGCGGGAGGGGCATAAGTGGAAGCATGTAAGACGGTAACACCCGAATCGGCCATGACGGTGCGTCGCATCGTCATCGTCGGCGGTGGAACCGCTGGATGGATGACAGCGGCATCGCTCGGATGGGCATTGTCGGCGCTGCCGATCGAAATCGTCCTGGTCGAGTCGGAGGAAATCGGTACCGTCGGCGTCGGCGAGGCGACCGTGCCGCACATCCGCTTCTTCAATCAGCGGCTCGGCATCGACGAGGCCGATTTCATGCGGCGCACCAACGCGACGTTCAAGCTCGGCATCGAATTCCGGGACTGGGCGCGGATCGGCGACAGCTATATCCACCCGTTCGGCGATTTCGGCCGCGACATCGCCGGCCTGCCCTTCCATCAGCATTGGTTGCGGCTGGCGCGGGCCGGTCGCACGAACGTCGCGCTCGAGGCATTCTCGCTGCCGATCCTCGCGGCACGTGGCGACAAGTTCGCACCGCCCTCCCCCGACCCCGCCACGATCGAATCGACCTTTTCCTACGCCTATCAGTTCGATGCGAGTCTCTATGCCGCCTATCTGCGCAGCTATGCCGAGAAGCGCGGGGTAAAGCGGGTCGAGGGCAAGGTGCTGTCGGTCGGACAGGATGGTGACTCGGGATTCATCACGTCCGTGGGCCTCGAAAACGGGGAAGAGATCGCCGGTGACCTGTTCGTCGATTGCTCGGGTTTCCGCGGGCTGCTGATCGAGGGTGCGCTCAAGGCGGGTTACGAGACCTGGACCCACTGGTTGCCGTGCGACGCAGCGCTGGCGGTGCCCTGCGCGCATGGCGGGCCGCTGACACCGTATACTCGCGCAACCGCGCGCGGCGCAGGGTGGCAGTGGCGCATCCCGCTTCAGCACCGCGTCGGCAACGGGCATGTCTTCAGTACGGCGTTCACCGATGTCGACTCGGCGCGCGACATATTGATGGCCAATCTCGAAGGCGAGGCGCTTGCCGAGCCCAGGCTGCTCCGGTTCGTCACCGGAAAG
Organism: Sphingomonas bacterium; assembly: GCF_028293085.1. Taxonomy (GTDB): domain Bacteria; phylum Pseudomonadota; class Alphaproteobacteria; order Sphingomonadales; family Sphingomonadaceae; genus Sphingomonas. Next base: position 31,733 of record NZ_JAQGLC010000047.1, on the reverse strand, counting down.
CGCAAGACGCAGTGGCTCGGCAATGTCGTCGCGATCGGGCTGTCGTCGGGCTTTCTCGAGCCGCTCGAATCGACCAGCATCCACCTGATCCAGCTCGCGATCACCAAGCTGATCGACCTGCTGCCGCTCGACGGCTGGGACCCGCTCGATGCCGACGAGTTCAACCGATCGATGGCGGTGGAATATGAACGGGTCCGCGACTTCCTGATCCTGCATTATTGCGCGACCGAGCGAACCGATACCGCGTTCTGGAACCATTGCCGGACGATGAGCCTGCCCGATTCGCTGGTCTACAAGATGGCTGCGTTCCAGGAGCGCGGCGTGGTCGTGAAATATCGCGAGGGCATGTTCCTCGAGCCGAGCTGGCTCGCGGTCTATTACGGGCAGCGGGTGGAGCCCGATCGGGTCAGCCCACTCGTCGAGGCGCTGCCGATCGACGAGGTCGCCGCGCGCACCGAGGCGATGGCGGCCGCCTTTCGCCGAGCCGCAGAGGCCATGCCCGACCACGCCGACTATCTTCGCCGGCTTTGCGCCGCCGCCGATCCGGTGACCGCGTGAGCGGCGGCAACGTGCAAGAGGACAGGCAGACGGTCGCCATCCTCGGCGGAACCGTCGCCGGCTGGATGGCGGCGGCGACGCTGGCCCGGCGACTCCCGCGCCAGCGCTATCGCGTCGTGATCGTGGAAACCGCACAGGACGGCGACGGGCTCGGTGATTTCGGCACGACGCTGACGGCGTTGCCCTCGATCAGGCCGTTCCACGAATCGCTCGGGATCGACGAGAACCTGTTGCTGCGCGCGGCGCGGGGCAGCTTCGCGCTCGGCGTCGCTTTTGCAGGCTGGGCGGCGCGCGACACCGCCGCTTTCCTCCCGTTCGGCGCGGTCGGCGCGCCGCTTGGGCCGGCCGCCTTCCACCAGCTGCTGACCCGGTTGCGGCAGGAAGGGCGCTCGATCAGGGCCACCGATTATTCGATCGCCGCGATCGCCGCGCAGGCGGGCCGCTTCGCCCGGCCATCCGGCGATGCCCGCTCGGTGCTGTCGCAATATGCTTATGGGCTGCATATCGATTCCTGGGGCTATCTGGCGGCAATGCGAGCGACCGCGGAAGCGCATGGCGCGCGCGTTGCCGCGGCCCCCTTTCAACGCGCCCTACGCGGTGGGTCGGGCGATATCGCCGCGCTCGAGCTCGCCACTGGCGAGATCGTCAGTGCCTTGCTGTTCGTCGATGCCACTGGTGCGAGTGCCCTGTTGAGTGGCGCGGCGCTCGGTGTAGGCTTCGAAAGCTGGCGGCACTGGCTGCCCTGCAACCAGGCGATTGCCGCGCGCGTCCCCGACCCGTCCGATCCGCCACCTTTCGGCCAGGTCGAGGCGCTGGCATCGGGCTGGCGCAGCATGACGCCGCTTGCCGGCGACGTCGGCCAGCTATCGTGCACGAGCAGCGCGTTCGACGTCACGGACGGGGTTGAAGGCCCGGGAATCCGGAGCGGCGAAGCACCGCACAGGATCGCCTTCGAGAATGGCCGGCGCATCGCGCCCTGGCATCGCAATTGCGTCGCGATCGGTGCCGCCGCCTGTGTGCTGGAGCCGCTCCACCCGGTCGCGCTCCAGCTCGTTCAGAGCGCCCTTGCCCGGCTCGTCACGCTGTTTCCGAACGCGGCGGAAGCGCCCGTCGAAGCCGGGGAATATAATCGCATGACGATCAACGAGGCGGAAAGCGCCCGCGATTTCCTGATCGCACAATATGCGACCAACGGGCGGACCGGAGAAGTCTTCTGGGATGCCGTACGCTCGGCGCCGCCGCCGGAGCATCTCGCGTACAAGCTCGCCTTGTTCGCCAGCGCGGGACGGATGCCGATGTACGACGACGAGGTGTTCGAGGAGGCGGACTGGATCGCCCTGCTCGACGCCCAGAATGTTCGCCCACGCCGCCACGACGCGCTGGCCGGCGGCGTGCCGATCGAACGCATCGAGCAGCATCTCGCCCGGCTGCGCGAGGCGATCATCGCCGGTGTGAAGACGATGCCGCCGCATGGCGAATATCTTCGCCGCGCTCATGCCGCCCCGCCGCGCGGAGCCGCCGCATGACCGCGCCGGCCCCGATCCGCAGCGTCGTCATCGTCGGCGGCGGCACCGCCGGCTGGATGGCGGCGGCGGCCCTCTCCCGCCTCGTTCGCACCGGCGTGTCGGTGACCCTGGTCGAATCCGACGCGATCGCGACGGTCGGCGTCGGCGAGGCGACGATCCCGCCGATCCGCAACTTCAACGCGCTGTTGGGTCTCGACGAGAACGACTTCCTCAGCAAGACCCAGGGATCGATCAAGCTCGGCATCGATTTCATCGGCTGGACGCGCGAGGGACATCGCTACACTCACCCGTTCGGCGAGTTCGGCTTCGACATCGAGGGGGTGAAGTTCCACCACTTCTGGCGAAAGCTCTATGCCGAGCGCAAAGCGAGCTGGATCGAGGACTATAATCTCTGCGCCACCGCGCAAAAACTGGGCCGGTTCACGCCCCCGGTCGCCGATCCGGCATCGGTGCTGTCGCGGCTCACTTATGCCTATCATTTCGATGCGTCGCTCTATGCCGGCTATCTGCGCGCCTATGCCGAGGCGCGCGGCGTGGTGCGGCTGGAGGGCAAGGTGCTCGAGGTCGCGCTGCGCGGCGAGGACGGTTACGTCGAGGCGATCGCGCTGGAGGGCGATCGGCGGATCGAGGGCGAGCTGTTCGTCGACTGTACCGGCTTCCGCGCGCTGCTGATCGAGGGGGCACTGAAGACCGGCTTCGAATCCTGGAAGCATTGGCTGCAATGCGACCGGGCGGTGGCGATGACGTCGACCCAGCCGGGCAGCGAGATCACCCCCTACACCCGCGCCACCGCGCACCGCGCCGGGTGGCAATGGCGCATCCCGCTGCAGCAGCGCATCGGCACCGGCTATGTCTATTGCAGCGACGATATCAGCGACGACGAGGCGACCGCGACCTTGCTCGCCAATCTCGACGGCGAGCCGATCCGCGATCCCTTCCTGATCCGGTTCGAGGCGGGGCGGCGCAAACTGTTCTGGAACCGCAACGTGGTCGCACTCGGACTCGCCTCTGGCTTTATCGAGCCGCTCGAATCGACCAGCATCCACACGATCCAGGCGGGTGTGTCCAAGCTGCTCGCGCTGTTCCCCGATCGCGGTTTCTCACCGGTCGAGCGCGACGAATATAACCGCCAGACGCAGACCCAGTTCGAGCAGATCCGCGATTTCGTCATCCTCCATTATCACGCCAACGAGCGCACCGAGGGCGACCTGTGGCGGCGCGTGCGCGAGATGGAGATCCCGGAAACCCTCGCGCGCAAGCTCGACCTGTTCCGCAATCGCGGGCGCTTCTTCCGCTACGATGACGAACTGTTCGCGGATTCGAGCTGGATCGCGGTGATGCTGGGCCAGGATGTGATGCCGGCGGGCTGGGATCCGCTGGCCGACGCGGTCGACCCCGCGCTCATCCGCCAGCGGCTCGACCGGATCCGCGAGGTATTCCGCCGCGCGGTCGAGGCGATGCCGCGTCATGAGGAATGGATCGCGCGCAATTGCCCCACCCCCTTTTCCGCCCCGTCCGCCACGAGAAAGACCGCATGACCGACAACCGCATTCGCAAGATCGTCATCGTCGGCGGTGGCACCGCCGGCTGGATGGCCGCGGCGACCTTCGCCAAGCTGCTGAGCACCGAGTACACCGAGATCACGCTGATCGAATCCGACCAGATCGGCATCGTGGGCGTCGGCGAGGCGACGATCCCGCAAATGGCGATCTTCAATCGCATGCTCGGCATCGACGAGGACGAGTTCCTCCGCGAGACGCAGGGGTCCTTCAAACTCGGCATCGAATTCGTGAACTGGGGCAAGCTGGGCCGCACCTATTTCCATCCGTTCGGCAAGTTCGGCGTCGACATGGCGGGCGTGTCATTCCACGCGCACTGGCTACGCGCGCACCTTGCCGGCGACGAGCGGCCGATCGAGGAATATTCGCTTCAGGCGCTCGCCGGCGAGCAAGCGAAGTTCATGCGATCGATCGACAATGGCAAGAACTCGCCCTTGTCCGAGATCGCCTATGCCTATCATTTCGATACGTCGCTCTACGGCCCCTATCTGCGGCGCTATTCGGAGGCACGCGGCGTCGTGCGCCAGGAGGGCAAGATCGTCGATGTCGCGCTGCGCGGCACCGACGGTTTCATCGAGGCGGTGGTGCTGGAGGACGGCACCCGCGTCGAGGGCGAGCTATTCATCGACTGTTCGGGCTTTCGTGGGCTGCTGATCGAGCAGACGCTGGGTGGCGGCTATGAGGACTGGTCGCACTGGCTGCCGTGCAACCGCGCGGTTGCCGTGCCTTGTGCGCACGGGTCGCATTTCAGCCCCTACACGCGCGCGACCGCTCACGGCGCCGGCTGGCAGTGGCGCATTCCGCTGCAGCACCGCATCGGCAACGGCCATGTTTTCTCCACCAACTATATGAGTGAAGACGAGGCCACCGCGATCCTGCTGGCCAATCTCGACGGCGAGGCGCTGGCCGAGCCGCGCGCGATCCCGTTCCAGAGCGGGCACCGGCGCCAGATGTGGATCAAGAACTGCGTCGCGCTCGGGCTCGCCTCGGGTTTCATGGAGCCACTCGAATCCACCAGCATATGGCTGGTGCAGAGCGGCCTTGCGCGGCTGATGGGCATGTTCCCGGACCGCAGCTTCGCACCGGGCACGATCGAGCGCTACAACCGCATCCTGCTCAACGAGTACAAGCAGATCCGCGACTTCATCATCCTCCATTACCATGCGACCGAGCGAGACGATTCTCCCTTCTGGAATCATTGCCGGACGATGGAGATTCCGGATCGGCTCAACGAGAAGATGCGCTGTTTCGAGGAATATGGGCGCACCTTCCGCGACGATGACGAGCTGTTCAATGAGACGAGCTGGTTCGCGGTGATGAATGGCCAGTGCATGCGCCCCGCGACGCATGATCCGGTCGCAGACACGCTGAGCCCGGAGTTGTTGAAGAGCCGGCTGATCAACATCCGCGAAACCATCGCCGCATCGGTCGGGTACATGCCGAGCCACCGGGAATTCATCGACAGCCATTGCGCCGCCGCCTGACGATCCCCTTACGCCCTGGAGAATCGCATGCTCATCCGTTCCGCGGCCGTGATCATCGGCGCGCTCGCCCTTGCCGGCGCCGACACGCCATCGATCGCGATCCACATCAACCAGCTCGGCTTCGAACCGGACTCCCCGAAGCGCGCCATCGTCGCCGATCCGGCGACCGCGCCGCTGCCCTGGCGGTTGCTCGACGCCAGGGGCGAAACGGTCGCGAAGGGTTCGACGCTGGTGACCGGGGACGATGCTGCGTCGGGCGATCATGTCCATCAGATCGAATTCGGGCAGACGACCGCGCCGGGCGATTATCGTCTTCAGGTCGGTGACAACGTAAGTCACCCTTTCCCGATCGAGCGAAACATCTACGCGCCGCTCAAATATGCTGCGCTCAATTATTTCTACCAGACCCGCGCCGGCATCGCGATCGACGCGCGTGACGCCGGCGGCGATCGCTGGGCGCGGGCAGCGGGGCATCCGAAGGAGGTGGCGCCGTGCTTCTCCGGTATGGACGAGCAGCGCAACGATTGGCCCGGCTGCGACTATAGCCTCGACGTCACCGGTGGTTGGTATGACGCCGGCGACCAGGGAAAATATGTCGTCAACGGCGGCATCGCCTTGTGGACGTTGCAGAATCTCTACGAGCGCGAGGCGGCGAGCGGCGCCTCCTCCCCGTTCGCCGACGGCAAGGTGAAGCTTCCCGAAGCGGGTAACGGCGTCAACGACCTGCTCGACGAAGCCCGTTGGGAGATGCGTTTCCTGCTCGAAATGCAGGTGCCGGAAGGCAAGCATGTCAAGGTGCCGGTCGGCCCGCAGGCGCGCGGCGCGAAGCTCGTCTTCACCGACGTGGATGCCTCGGGCATGGCGCACCACAAGGTGGCCGATCGCATCTGGACGCCCCTGCCGACCATCCCCGCCGACGATCCCCAGCCCCGCCTGCTCTACCCGCCGAGCACCGCCGCGACGCTGAACCTTGCCGCCACCGCCGCACAATGCGCGCGGATCTGGAAGACGATCGACCCAGCTTTTTCTGCGCGTTGCCTGAAGGCGAGTGTGCGTGCGTTCCGGGCGGCGCTCCGCAATCCGGAAATCTATGCCCCGAACAGCTTCACCGGCAGCGGGGGCTATGGCGACACCAATCTGGCCGACGAATTCTATTGGGCGGCGGCGGAGCTGTTCGTGACAACGGGGGCCAATGCCTATCGCGACGCCGTGACGCATATGGCGCCGTTCGCCGCGTCGATCAGCGAGCCGGGTTGGGCCAACACCGCCGCGCTCGGCACGATCACGCTTGCGACCATTCCCAACACCCTGTCGGCAAAGGAACTGGCGTCGCAGCGCGCGCTGATCGTCGCGGCAGCCGACCGCTTTCTCGCCGAAGAACAGAATAGTGGCTATCATATTCCCTTTGGCGGCACGGCTTACAGCTGGGGATCGAACTCAGTTCTCCTCAACCGCGCGATGATCCTCGCCATCGCCAATCACATCACGGACGGCGCGCGCTACCGGGACGGCGTGGTCGATGCGATGGACTATATCCTCGGCCGCAATCCGTTGAATCAAAGCTATATCACCGGTTTCGGCACCGATCCCATGCGCAATCCCCACCACCGCTTCTGGGCGCATTCGCTCGATCCGAAGCTGCCCTCGCCGCCGCCGGGCGTGCTGTCAGGCGGGCCCAATTCAACGGCGATGACTGACGATGTCGCCCGGACGATGAAGGGCAAATGCGCGCCGCAGCGTTGCTGGCGCGACAATATCCAGGCCTTCACGATGAACGAGGTCGCGATCAACTGGAACGCACCGCTCGTCTGGGTGTCGTCCTACCTCGACGAGCCGCGTCAAGGGCGCGCCGAAAGCGAGCCGAGGAGATAGGCGCGGATTCGCTCGGTCCGCTCCTTGCTGGCCGCGCCAAGCACGCCGCGCACCGGCTCCGGCAGGTGATCGCCGGCATGGGCCGCGTCCTCGCCGAAGACGAGATGATCGAACCAGGCGCGCCAGGCCTGCTTCTCGGCGAGCGGGAGGTCGCGCACGCTCATCAACGCGTGGATCATCGCGACGAAGGGCGTGGCCGAGCTGTCATAGGCCCACCAGTAATTGACCAGCACGTTCAGCCGGTCGAAGGCGCGGACATGGTGCCACCAGATGGCGGGGATGAAGAGCACATCGCCCGGCCCGAGCTCCGCAACCTGGGCGTGCCGCAGCGCCTCGGCGAAACGGGGGTAGCGCTCGAGATCGGGCGCGTCGGGATCGACCATGCTGGCTGGCGGCCCGGCGATCGTCCGGTCGAGCGGGCCGACATAGAGGTTCGCGACCTGCTCCGGCGGGAACAGGGTGAAGCGCCGCCGACCGGCCACGACCGCGGCGAGATTGGGCGAGGCGTCATAGTGCGTGGCGACCCGCGTGGCGTTGCCGATCCACACACGCGGCGTCGCCCCGGTCGCGGGCAAGCCGAGCCGGTTCGCCTCGCCCCAGCCGGGCAGGTGATCGGGCGCCGCCGCAGCGTTGGCGTAGATGGCCGGCGGATCGGCGACGTCATCCTCGGCGAGGCTGAGGAGCCGGCCCATCAATGCGGCGAGCGGCACCTGCTGGCGGGTGAAGTTGAAGCCGCTCATGTCGTCGCGATAGAAGAAACGGCCCTCGATCTCGGGCGGGCCGAGCAGCACCTCAAGCGGCTTGCCGCCCGCGAACCCGGCGACATATTCGGCCAGCGGCCGCTCGCCGCGTCGGCCGGCAGCGACCGCCGGCCAGTCCGCCACCTGGCCGCGCAGCACGATCGGGGCGTAGCTCGTGGCGACCTCGCGGGCGAAGGTATCGGCATCGACCGCGTCGCGCTCCGCAACGCGGTTGTCGGTGGCTGCGGGGACCTCGGCGATCATGGCGTCCGTGTTAGCGCCAACGGGGGTCGGGTGCCATCTTCAAATACTCCAATATGTTACCGGTAACGAGAGGAGTTTTTCAGGCCGGGCGGGTGGACCTCGAGGGCGGGCGACGGCGGGGCGCCGCGTCCGACTGGCGGCGGACCAGGGTGAAATCGAGCACGACGTGCTGCTGCTTCTCGTCGGCGGCACGCGGGCGTCGAATCGCCGAGACGAGCATCTCCACCGCGGCGCGTGACATATCGGCGATCGGCTGGTGGATCGTGGTCAGCTCGGGCCAGATCGCCGTCGCGAGCGTGGTGTCGTCGAAGCCGCAGACGGTGAGGTCGCCGGGCACGTCGAGGTCGCGGCGATGCGCCACCGCGACGGTCGCCGCCGCCATATCGTCGTTGCTGGCGAAGATCGCGGTCGGGGGGTTGGCGACGTCGAGCAGCTTCTCGGCCGCGTCGAGGCCCGAGCGATAGGTGAACAGGCCACGCGCGATCAACGCGTCGTCGGCCGGGATCTCCGCCTTGGCGAGCGCGTCGCGATAGCCGCGTAGCCGTTCCGCGCTGGCCGTCTGGTCGGGATTGCCGACGATGAAGCCGATGCGGTGATGCCCGAGCGAGAGGATGTGGCGCGTCATCGAATAAGCGGCGGAATATTCGTCGATGGAAACCGCATGCGCTTCCTCGGCAGGCCGGCCGCTGCCGACGAGGACCGCCGGCACGCCTTCGTCGGCGATCATCTGAATCAGCTTCGGCGAATCGCACAAGGGCGATGGCAGGATCAGGCCGTCGATCCCGCTGTCGATCAGATGCTTGGCAACCTCGATCTCGTGATCGCCCAACTCGCATTTCTCGATGATCAGCTGCACGTCGCTGCGGCTCGCCTGATCGAGGCTGCCGACCAGGAATTCACTGAGATAGGCGGCGCTGGGATTGCTGTAGAGCAGCCCGATCCGCACCGGAGCGGCCCCCGCCAGGCTGCGCGCGGCAGGGTTGGGCGAATAGCTGAGCGCGGCAATGGCGGCGTTGACCGCGTCGCGCGTGGTCGGACGGACATTGGCTTCGCCGTTGATGACGCGCGAGACGGTCATCGACGAAACCGAAGCCAGGCGTGCAACGTCTCGGATGGTGGGCGCCGATCGACGGCGGCGGGAGGTCTTCTCGTTCACGGTACCGTCGCTCTCCTTGGGGGACGCTCATAGCCTATTATCCCGCTTTCGCACCATCTCTGCGGAAAGCGCGGCCGACCGGGTGTCGGGGCGCAGATCGGACGGCGTGCTGGCGCTCCCTGAGTCACTATTGACAAGGTTGGCCATGCACCAGCATGGTACCGGTATCAGACACGGCTGTGAAAGCCGGAACGCGTGCGGAAAGGATGAGGGATGACCGGGATATCGCGCCGCGAGGGCCTGATGATCGCCGCAGGCATGGTGCTGACCGCCTGCGCCGGCAGCGGCTCCTCCTCCGCCACCGGCGCGACTAGCGGCCCCGCTCCGACGCCCGCCCCCAGCCCAACGCCATCGCCGACCGCAACCGCCGCCGGGCCGTCGCTGAACGCCATTGCCAGGACCAAAGGCATGCGCTTCGGATCGGCCTTTGCGTGGAGCGCGGCCGGCGCCGACCGGGGATCGTTCGCCAACCCGTCCTATGCCGCCCTGATCGAGGCCGAATGCGGCCTGCTGGTGCCCGAGAACGAGCTGAAATGGCAGTTCGTCCGCCCGAGCGCGACCGCGTTCGACTTCAGCCGGTTCGACGCGATGATCGATTATGCCGATGCCAGGAAGCTGGCGGTGCGCGGGCATAACCTGTTGTGGCACCAGCCCAAATGGATGCCGACCTGGGAAGAGAGCTACGATTTCGGCCCCAATCCCGTCACCGAGGCGGAGCGGCTGCTGACCGAGCATATCCGCACCGTCTGCCTGCGCTACGGCACGCGGATCGGGAGCTATGACGTCGTCAACGAAGCGGTGAACCCCGGCGATACCAGCCTGTACCAGACGGCATTGTCGCGCGCGCTCGGCGGGCCCGAGGCGACGCTCGACCTCGCTTTCCACAGCGCGCGCACCTTCGCGCCGCACGCCCAGCTCGTCTATAACGACTATATGAGCTGGGAGCCGGGCAATGCGAACCACCGCGCCGGCGTGCTCAAGCTGCTGGAAGGCTTCAAGACGCGCGGTACCCCGGTCGATGCGCTGGGTGTCCAGTCGCACCTGATCACGCAGGGGACCAATATTGCCGCCAGCGTCGCGGCGCAGCAGGCGGACTGGCGGCACTTCCTCGATCAGGTCGTGGCGATGGGCTACAAATTGCTGATCACCGAGTTCGACGTGCGCGACAATAATCTGCCCGCCGACATCGCGGTGCGCGACCGCGCGGTAGCGGATTATACCCGCGCCTATCTCGATGTGATGTTCGCCTATCCGCAGCTTTCCGACGTGCTCGTCTGGGGCATGTGCGACCGGTACAGCTGGATCGAAGGGTTCGAGCCGCGCGGCGATGGCGCCAAGCGCCGGCCCTGCCCGTATGACAGCGATTTCGATCCCAAGCCGATGCGCACCGCCTTTGCCGAGGCATTCGCGGCAGCGCCGGCACGAAGCTGACCAGAGTCGCCAAAGGCGGCCTGAAGAGGAGGAGACGAAGACATGCGACCCATATTGACGCCCCTGATGGCAGCCACCGTGGCGATCCTGGCAATGCCTGCGCAGGCACAACAGGCAGCGCCGGCCGAGAAGAGCGATCCGGCCGACGACATCATGAAGAAGGCGATCAACAAGCCCGGCACCAACTGGTCGGTCTATGGCCCCGGACAGACCGTCAAGGCGCTCAAGGACGATGGCGTGCCGGGCGGTCAGGTGCTGCGCGTCACGGTGACGGCGAAGGGCGCCAATGCCTGGGACGTCGGCTCGAGTTCGCCGATCCAGAAGCCGATCGCGGCGGGCGATATGATCCTCGTCGCGGTCTATATGCGCGCGCCGGAATTGAAGGATGGCGAGACGACGCCGATCCCCTTCCTCGGCGCGAACGGCGTCGCCGCGCCCTATGAGAATGTGGTCGGCAATCCCGTTGCCGTCACCAGGGACTGGAAGCTCTATTACGCCTCGGGCAAGGCGCCGAAGGCCTTTCCCGGCAACACCGTCCGCGCGACGGCGCATCTGGCGGCCGAGAAGCATGTCGTCGATCTCGGGCCGGTGTTCGTGCTCGATTTCGGCCAGAATTACGATCCGGCGAAACTGCCCAGAAACTAGCGCAGACGCCTCGAACACCGGAGAGAAGAGATGACGAAGCGCGCATGGGCGGCAGCCCTTACCGTCGCCCTGCTGGCTGGTTCGGCGGGGCCGATCCTGGCCGCACCGAAAAAGGCGCCCGTCAAGGCGGCAGCCGCGACGGCAAACCCCGATGCCCGTGCCGCGGCCCTGGTCAGGCGGATGACGCGCGACGAGAAGCTGACGCTGGTGTTCGGCTATTTCGGCACCGACTTCCCGCCGAAGAAGTTCCTCACGCCTAGGGAAAGCCGGCCCGGCTCCGCCGGCTATGTGCCGGGCATTCCGCGTCTCGGCATTCCGCCGCAATGGCAGACCGATGCCGGAGTCGGCGTCGCGACGCAGGGCGGCGCGGTGCAGAAGCGCGAGCGGACCGCCCTGCCCTCGGGCCTCGCGACCGCGGCGAGCTGGAACCGCGACCTCGCCTTTGCCGGTGGCGCGATGATCGGCAACGAGGCGCGCAATTCCGGCTTCAACGTGATGCTGGCGGGCGGCGTCGACCTGATGCGCGAGCCGCGCAACGGGCGGAATTTCGAATATGGCGGCGAGGACCCGCTGCTCGCGGGCTCGATGGTCGGCGCGCAGATCGCCGGGATCCAGTCCAACCACATCATCTCGACGGTCAAGCATTATGCGGTCAACGACCAGGAGACCGACCGCTTCTCCGCCAATTCGATCGTCGCCGAAGGCGCGTTGCGCACGTCGGACCTGCTCGCCTTCCAGTTCGCGATCGAACGGTCGAACCCCGGATCGGTGATGTGCTCGTACAACCGCGTCAACGGCATCTATGCCTGCGAGAACGAGTTCCTGCTGACTCAGGTGTTGCGCAAGGACTGGAAATGGCCGGGCTATGTGATGTCCGACTGGGGCGCCACGCACAGCACGGCCAAATCGGCGGAGGCGGGGCTCGATCAGGATTCGGGCTTCCCGTTCGACGACAAGCCCTTTTTCGGCGAGCTGCTGAAGGATGCCGTGGTGAGCGGCGTGGTGAGCGACGCAAGGATCGACGCGATGGTGACGCGCATCCTGCGATCGATGATCGCGCACGGGCTGTTCGAGCATCCGGTGGCCGAGAAGCCGATCGACTATGCCGCGCACGCGCTGGTGACGCGGCACGATGCCGAGGAAGGCATCGTGCTGCTCAAGAACGCCAATGCGATCTTGCCCTTGTCGCCCAGGACGAAGCGGATCGCGGTGATCGGCGGACATGCCGACAAGGGCGTGCTGGCTGGCGGCGGATCGTCCCTGGTCTATCCCAGAGGCGGCAATGCCGTACCCGGGCTGCAACCGACGGGCTGGCCGGGGCCGGTGATGTATTACCCCTCCTCGCCGATGGCGGCGATCGCGAAGCAGGCGCCGGGCGCGCAGGTGCGCTTCGCCCGGGCCGATGACCCTGCGGCTGCGGCCGCGCTGGCGCGGGACAGCGACGTCGCGATCGTTTTCGTCACGCAATGGGCCGGCGAGGCGTTCGACGTGCCGCTGACGCTGACCGACAATCAGGACGCGCTGGTTGCAGCAATTGCTGCAGCAAATCCGAAGACGGTGGTGGTGATGGAGACCGGTGGGCCGATCCTGATGCCTTGGATCGATCATGTCGCGGGGGCGATGGCAGCCTGGTATCCGGGCACCGAAGGCGGCGAGGCGATCGCCAACCTGCTGTTCGGCAAGGTCAACCCGTCGGGCCGCCTGCCCGCGACCTTCCCGCGCAGCCTGGACCAGCTGCCGCGCCCGGCCGAGCCCAACAAGGGCGACACGATCTATGCCGAAGGCGCGACGGTCGGGTATAAATGGTATGATGCGAAGGGCCTGGATCCGCAATTTCCGTTCGGCCACGGGCTTTCCTATACCAGCTTCTCCTATGGCGGGCTGAGCGCGAGCTCGACCGGTGCGGGGCTGAGCGTGCGCTTCACCGTGCGCAATACGGGCAAGGTCGCGGGCAAGGCGGTGCCGCAAATCTATGTCGCGGGCCAGGGCTGGGAAGCGCCGAAGCGGCTGGGCGGATTCAGCAAGGTCGCGCTGGCGCCCGGGGCCTCGCAACAGGTGACGGTGCAGGTCGATCCGCGGCTGCTCGCGACCTGGGACGATTCGGGGCATCAATGGCGCACCAAGGCGGGCAGCTACGACGTTATACTTGGCGCGTCGTCGCGGGATGTGGCGCAAAAGGTGACAATCCGGGTCGCAGCGCGGGTTTTGCCGGTCGGATGGTCGCCTGACCATGGGAAGTAGGCGAGTAGGGCAACAGTAATGTGCGCGGCTTTTGAAGTCCGGAGCAAGATCGCCTTCGGCGCGTGGGGGATTTATGTCACCCCCTTGGGAAAAATAAATTTCGCGATCGCGCGGCAATTTCCAAGTATAACAAGCCATCAGATGGCGTGATGACTTCGCCGCGCCTCCACCGAGGAGACCGGTGCATGCGGGATCAGCTCGGACGAAGAACCGGCAAGTAAACAATTGTGTCAGTGGCATGTCGCAGACTGTCGATTTCCAGGATCGTCGATTGCGTCCCCCCGCCGGGAAACGGCCAGGCGGAAGCGTTGCGGCCACTGCATAAGGGCGCGGCCGATCAGTTTGAATCAGCGCTCCATATTTCTACCGCGCCTGCTCTTCCGCGGGCCCTGTCGCTAATGCCTGTGGTGAGCGAACCTCCAATCGGCTAATCGGTCCGGAGCCGTACCGACATTCCCTGCAGCGAGGAGGCGCAACCGGCGTGGCGGAATACGTCTTCAAGCCTCACGAAAGACCAACGCTCCCGGGATCGCCAGCCAATCCCGATCACCCGTCATGGCGACGCGCCGTCTATTTCGCGATCGGGTGCCTGCTCGGGATCACCGCCGGCCTCGGCAACGCGCTCGTCACGGTGAACCTCAATTTCGCGCAAGGGACGCTCGGCCTCAACACCGACGAGAGCGCCTGGCTCACCGCCGCCTTCTTCATGACCAATGTGACCGCGAACCTGTTGCTGGTGAAATATCGCCAGCAATTCGGGCTGCAGCCGTTCATCCGCTACGCACTGCTGGTCTATGCCGCGAGCGCGCTGATGCATCTGGTCGTCCATGGTTTCTGGACGTCGGTCGCGGTGCGGGCGGTCAACGGCGTCGCGGCGAGCGGCCTGACGACGCTGACCATCCTCTATTTCTTCCAGTCCATGCCCGCGCCGAAACGCCTTTTCGGGGTGATGATCGGCATCAGCGTTCCCCAATTGGCTACGCCGCTGGCGCGCGCCCTGTCGCCCACGTTGCTGGAATGGGGCGACTGGCACAATCTCTACTGGCTGGAGGCCGGGCTGGCCTTCGCCTCGCTGGCGGCGGTGATGACCCAGCCATTGCCGCCGAGCGAGAAGGAGAAAGTGTTCGAGCCGCTCGACCTGCTCACCTTCGGGCTGCTCGCGCCGGGCCTGTGGCTGCTGATCGCCGTGCTGTCCGAGGGGCGGATCGAATGGTGGACCGAGCGGCCCTGGATGGGCTGGTCGCTCGCCGCGAGCGTCGCGCTCATCGCCGGTGCCTTGATCGTCGAATATCATCGCGCCAACCCGTTGATCAACACGCGCTGGCTCGCGACACGCGAGATGATCAGGCTGATTTCCATCGCCGCATCGGTGCGCGTGCTGCTGTCGGAACAGGCCTTCGGTTCGGTCGGATTGCTGAACGTCGTCGGCATGATCAACGACCAGATGGTGACGCTCAACCTCATCGTCGTTGCCGCATCGATTGCGGGCCTCGCCACCGCCGTCCTGACGTTCCGACCCGACAATGTCGCGCGGCCGATCTCGCTTGCGGTGCTGCTGATCGTGGTCGGATCGTTCATGGATGCCGATGCGAGCAACCTGACGCGCCCGAGCAGCTTCTATATCAGCCAGGCGCTGATCGGCTTCGCCTCGCTGCTGTTCCTCGCCCAGGCCATGGTGATCGGCATCGCGCGCACCCTGCTCGCCGGGGGCCGCAACTTCATCAGCTTCGTCGTGCTGTTCAGCATCAGCCAGAGCGTCGGGGGCCTGTTCGGCACCACCTTGCTCGGCACCTTCCAGGTGCTGCGCGAGAAGTTCCATTCGAACCAGCTGGTCGAGCGGATCGTGCTGACCGATCCGCTGGTCGCCGCGCGCATTCGGGCGGGCGGCGGCGCGGTCGGCGGCACACTCGGCGATCCGGCGTTGCGCAGCGCCGAGGGGGCGGCGCTGCTCGCGCAACAGGTCACGCGCGAAGCCAACATCCTGGCGTATAACGACGTGTTCCTGCTGATCGGCGTGCTGGCGGTCGTGGTAGCCTTGTGGGGCTATCTGATCCGGTGGTCGGTCCGGCGGCGCGGCGAGGAGTCGCCGGTGATCCTGTTGCAGCGGCAGATCCAGAAGATGCAAGACGCAGGGGAAAAGCAGGGGCAATGACATGAGCGAGAGCGAACCCAAGGTGCCACCGCCCCCGGTCGCGGTCGAAACGCCGATCGAGGAACCGCCGCGCGGCTGGCGGCCGCCAGTGAAGTCGCGCACGACCGTGATCGCGATCGTCGCGATCGCGGCGTGCGCCGTCCTCGCCATCCTCTACGCCTGGCGATTGCCGCCATTCGGCGGCTGGAGCGAGCGGACCGACAATGCCTATGTGCGCGGGCGGGTGACGATCATCAGCCCGCAGGTCAGCGGCTATGTGACGCGCGTCACCGTGCAGGACTTTGCCGAGGTCGAGGCCGGGCAGGTGCTCGCGACGATCGACGACCGCATTTACCGGGCGCGCGTGGCCCAGGCCGAGGCGAATGTCGCCGCGCAGCAGGCCTCGCTCGCCAATTCGCGGCAGGCGCAACGTTCGCGCGAGGTTGCGACGGAAAGCCAGAATGCCGGCATCGCCAATGCGCGGGCGCAGCTCGTGCGCGCCCAGGCCGATATGCGGCGCGCCCGGGCATTGGTCGCCGACGGATCGATCTCGACCCGCGAATTCGACCAGACGCGCGCCGCGCTGCTGGCGGCGGATGCCGCGGTGAGCCAGGCGAAGGCGAGCCGGTCGATCGGCACCCAGGACGTGCGGACGGTCGTGGTCGGACGCGAGGGGCTGCAGGCCGCGGTGGAGGCGGCCAGGGCACAACTCCGCCTTGCGCAGATCGACCTCGACAACACGATCATCCGGGCGCCGAGTGACGGCCAGTTATCCGAGATCGGCGTGCGCGACGGCGCCTATGTCACCGCCGGCACGCAATTGCTGTCGATCGTGCCGCATCACGTGTGGGTGATCGCCAATTACAAGGAAGCCCAGACCCGCGACATCGCGATCGGCCAGCGCGCGCGCTTCAAGGTCGACGCGCTCGGCGGTGCGACGCTGAACGGTCATGTCGAAAATCTGTCGCCCGCCGCCGGGTCCGAATTCGCCGTGCTGAAGCCCGACAATGCCACCGGCAATTTCGTGAAAGTGGCACAACGCATCGCCGTGCGCATCGCGATCGATCCAGGCCAGCCGATGGCGGCGCGGCTACGCCCCGGCATGTCGGTGGAGGTGAAGATCGACACGCGCAGCGGACCGCGGCGATGAGGCAGCCGGCGATCGCGGCGTACCTGGTGCTGCTCGCCGGCTGTGCCGGGCCGGCGGTGCGTGTGGCGACGGTAGCGCCGGTCGTGCCACCCGCCGCGTGGCGCACCGATGCCGGGCCGACGGCGCCGCTCGATCGCGCCTGGTGGGCGTCGTTCGGCGATCCCACCCTGACACGACTGGTCGAGAAGGCGCTGGCGAACAATATGGACATCGCCATCGCCGCCGGCCGCGTGCGCGAGATGCGCGCCAATCTGACGCTCGCCCGCGCGCAATTGCTTCCCACGCTCGATGCCGGGATCGCCGGCGGCCGGTCGCGTTCGGTCAGCGCCTTCGGGCAGCCGCTGGAGCAGAATTTCGCGCAGCCGCAGCTTCAGGCGAGCTATGAGATCGATCTGTTCGGGCGCCTGGCCGACCAGCAATCCGCTGTGCGCAATGCCTATCTCGCCAGCGAAGCGGCGCGCGATGCGACGCGGCTCTCCGTCGCCGGCGCGACGGCCAGCGGCTATGTTTCGCTGCGCAGTCTCGATGCGCGGCTGGAGGTCGCCCGATCGACGCTCACGTCGCGCGCGGATGCGCTGCGTATCGCGCGATCCCGCTTCGATCGCGGCTATTCGCCGAAGCTGGAACTCGAACAGGCCCAGGCCGAATATAGCGGGACCGCGCAGATCATCCCGCAGATCGAACTCGCCATCGCCCGCACCGAAGATTCGCTGAGCCAACTCACCGGCGAAACGCCGCAGGCGGTCGAGCGCGGCCTGGCGCTGGCCCAGCTCGTCAAACCCGCAGTCCCGGCCGGCCTCCCTTCCGAGCTGCTACGCCGGCGGCCCGATGTGGCGCAGGCCGAATATCAGCTCGCCGCCTCCGACAAGGGGCTGGCGGCGGCGCGCAAGCGTTTCCTGCCGCAAGTCAGGCTGACGGCCGCCGCAGGAACCGCCTTCTCCACCTTGCTGCAGGACCCGATCTCGATCTGGTCGATCGGCGGCAGCATATTGGCGCCCCTGTTCGAGGGCGGCAGGCTCACTGGACAGGCCGAAGTGGCGGGCGCGCAGCGCGACCAGGCGGCGTTCGCGTACCGCCGCGTCGCGCTGACCGCGTTTCGCGAGGTTGACGATGCGCTGGCGGGGGTGAAGCGGCTCGACGAGCAGGTAGCGCTCGTGCAGTCGCAGCGCGACGCCCTGGCCGAGGGGCTGCGGCTTGCGACCAATCGCTATCGGGAGGGCTATTCGCCTTATCTCGAGCAACTCGATGCGCAGCGGGGGTTGCTCGGGGTCGAGCTGTCGCTGGTCCAGCTTCGGGCGGATGCGCTGGCCGCGCGGATTCAGCTGTATCAGGCAATGGGAGGCGGGTGGTCGATGTGCGGCGGGGATGCGCCGTGTGATGCGGGCGCGCCCTGACGTGGTAGCGCTCCAGAACCCTTCTCCCCCTGTGGGAGTTTTGACGATCGACGGGTCGAAATGCCCCGCGGGCATTTCTAAATCATGCCGGGGGCATGATTTACCCGACGCTCGGCAAAACTGGTGGCGCGAAGCGCCGGATGAGGGGGAGTGAGGCTCGAGACAGTGCGTGTCTCAATTTATCGGGTGTCCCCCTCACCCTTCCCAAGCTTCGCTTGGGCCCAGCATTGGATGAACAGCGCCCCGCGCTGTTCAGGTCATGCGGGGGCATGACCGACCCAATGCTCCTCTCCCACAGGGGGAGAGGAAAATTTAGAAGGGCAGCGTGCGCCCTTCGTCCGCGCTCCGCCGCGCCAGCGCGATCAGGTGCAGGCCCGTCAACGCATCCGCCGGATCGACCGGCGGCGGGGCGCCGTCGAGGATCGCGTCGGCGACGCCCTGATAATAGCGGCGCCAGTCGCCGCGGAGCGTCGGGACCGGTTTGGCGGTGCCGTCAGCCAGTGTCAGCGTCCCATAGGTTTCGGGCGGATCCTCGCCGTAACCCGGATCCGTCGCCTTGCCGCCGGCGCGGAGCAGCGCCTCCTGCTGGTCGAGGCCGTATTTCACGAAACTGCCGCGGGTGCCGTGGAGACTGAAGCGGGGACGGGCCGATACCACCAATGTCGAGGCGGAGACGATTACCCGGCGCTCGCCATAATGCAGCGTCAGTTCGAAATAATCGTCGACCACCACGCCGGCGCGTTGCGCAGCGACATCGGCGGTGATCGCCTCGGGCGCGCCGAAGAGCTGCAGCGCCTGATCGATCAGATGCGGGCCGAGATCGGCGAGCATGCCGCCGCCCTCCTCGACCGTCGCCTCGCGCCAGCCTTGCTTGATCTCGGGGCGGAAGCGGTCCCAGCGCAGTTCGGCCAGCATGACCTCGCCCAGCGCGCCGCCGGCGAGGATATCGAGCACCGTGCGGAAATCGCTGTCCCAGCGGCGGTTGTGGAAGACCGACAGGACCAGCCCGCGCGCCTTCGCCAGCGTAATCAGTGCCTCGCCATCGGCGGGGTCGACCGCGAAGGGCTTGTCGATGACGACATGCTTGCCCGCCTCGAGCGCGGCGCGGGCGAGCGGAGCGTGCAGATCGTTCGGCGTGGCGATGACGATCAGGCCGATCGACGGGTCGGCGATCAGCGCCTCGGCGCTGGCGACCGTCGTCGCCTGGGGGAAGGCCTTTGCGACCTCCTCCGTGCGCGAGGTGACGACGCTTTTCAGGCGCAGCCGCGGCACGGCCTCGACCAAAGGCGCGTGGAAGCTGGCGCCGGCCAGCCCGAAACCGATCAGTCCAACGTCGATCATGCCATTCTCACCCTGCGATCAGAGATGCTGCGTCGACAGGATTTTCGGGTCGCTGGCAAGACTGTGCAGAAAAGCATGGCGTTCGGGCGTGCCGGCGCGGAGTTTTTCGAGCTGGCCGCGCTGTTCGTCGGTGAGGCGGAAGCGGACATAGCCGAGATCGGTCAGGCAGGTTTCGACGGTCGTTTTCTGGAGCGTGGCGATCTCGCGAAAGCGCTGCTCGGGGCGCGCGCCCTGCACCGCCATGACGATCGGATCCAGATCCGTATTGCTGCCCCCGCCCATCATGAGATTCTCGATCCGGCTCGACGCTTTGACCAGCGCCTGGGCGGCGGGAGTGTTCGCGACGTCGAGATAATAGCCCCGGCGCCCGCACATCACCGCATCGGCGCGGTACTGATCGAGCGAGACGCCGGCCTTGCCCCAGCTGTCGCGCGGGGCGAGCGCGGCGAAAGCGGGGGCGGACATTCCCGCAAGGCAAAGCGCCGCAAGTAGAAAACGACGGGTCATGGGACCTCTCCCGGAAAGCGATGCTAACGCTATCACGCGGCCAATCAGGTCGCAAATCGGCTGGCCGCAATTTCCCCACAACCGCCCTTCCCGGTCGATCTTGCCACCACAGGGCAAATCGTTATCGCTACCATCGATACGCGATCGAGCCCGGACGAGCGGCGCGCGACGCACGGAAGGATGCGCAATGCGGCTGAGCAAGGGCACGAAGATCAGGTGGTGGATCATCGGGCTGGTGATGCTCGGCACGATCCTGAACTATCTGACGCGCAGCATCATGGGCGTCGCCGCGCCGACCGCGATGGCCGAGCTGCACATCAGCACCGAGCAATATTCATGGATCACCGGCGGCTTCCAGCTGGGCATCATGCTGCAGCCGATCGCCGGCTATATCCTCGACCTGGTCGGGCTGAAGACGGGGCTCGCTTTGTTCGCCGCGGCCTGGGGGCTGATCACCATGGCGCATGGGCTGGCGACTGGCTGGATGAGCCTGACCGGGTTGCGTGCGCTGCTCGGTTTTGCCGAGGGCACCGCGCATCCGGGGGCGCTGAAGGTCATCTCCGAATGGTTTCCGGCGCGCGAACGCGGCTTTGCCGGGGGCGTCTATAATATTGGCGCCTCGCTCGGTTCGGTGCTGGCGCCGCTGCTGGTGGCGGGCGCGGTGATGGTGTGGGACTGGCGCGGCGCCTTTATCGTGGCGGGCGTGCTCGCGCTGCTCTGGGCGGCGATGTGGCGGCATTTCTACAATTCGCCGGAGAACCATCCGAGCGTCTCGACCGAGGAGAAGGCGCTGATCCTGGAGGGGCAGGAAAGCTATCTGCGCGCCGAGCCGGGGCGGCCGCCGGTCGGCAGGCTGCTGCTGCAGCGCAATCTCTGGGGCATCGCCCTGCCCCGCTTTCTGGCCGATCCGACCTGGGGCACGCTGACCCTGTGGATGCCGCTATACCTGACGACGGTGCGGCATTTCGACCTCGCGCAGATCGCGATGTTCGCGGGCCTCCCCTTCATCGCGGCGGATCTGGGCTGCCTGTTCGGGCCGTTCGTGGTCTACCAGCTGCAGAAGCGCGGCATCGCCCTGATCAATGCGCGGCGCGGCGCCTATACGCTGGGCGCGCTGCTGATGACGGGGATGATGTTCGTCGGGCAGGTCGACAGCGCGATCGCCGCGGTCGCCCTGCTCTGCCTCGGCGGCTTCGCGCACCAGACCCTGTCGGTGACCTGCATCACCATGGCGTCCGACCTGTTCCCGCGCAACGAAGTGGGCACCGCAGCGGGGATCGCCGGGACCATGGCCAATCTCGGCGTGCTGCTGTTCACGCTCGCGATGGGGCATTTCGTCGAGCGGATCGGCTATGGCCCGTTCTTCGTCGCACTCGGCGTGCTCGACCTTTTCGCCGCCGCCGTGATGTGGATTCTCGTGCGGGCACCCGCACCCGACCCGATACCCCAGAAGGAGCCCGAGCCCGCATGATCCGCAACCCCATCCTGCGCGGCTTCAACCCCGACCCGTCGATCGTTCGGGTCGGCGCGGATTATTATATCGCGACATCGACCTTCGAATGGTTCCCCGGCGTTCAGATCCATCATTCGCGCGACCTCGCCACCTGGCGGCTGGTGGCGCGGCCGCTGGTGCGCGCGAGCCAGCTCGACATGCGCGGCGATCCGGACAGTTGCGGGGTGTGGGCGCCGTGCCTGAGCCATGACGGCGAGCGTTTCCACCTGATCTATACCGATGTGAAACGATACGGCCGCACCACCACCGGCGGCGCCTCCGGCGCGTCGCTGCGCGATTTCCATAATTATCTGGTGACGAGCGACACGATCGAGGGGGACTGGTCCGACCCCGTCTATCTCAACAGCAGCGGCTTCGATCCGTCGCTGTTCCATGATGCGGACGGACGGAAATATCTGGTCAATATGCTGTGGGATCACCGGCCGGGGCGGAACCGTTTCGCGGGCATCGTGCTGCAGGAATATTGCGCAGCAAAAGAGGCGCTGATCGGCGCACCGCACATGATCTTCGAGGGCACGCCGCTGGGGCTGACCGAGGCGCCGCATCTCTACCAGCGTGATGGCTATTATTATCTCATCACCGCGGAGGGCGGCACGGCGTGGAACCATGCGGTGACGATGGCGCGGTCACGCTCGCTGATGGGCCCGTACGAATTGCACCCCGACATTTACATCCTCAGCGCGCGCGACCGGCCCGATGCGCCGCTGCAACGCGCGGGCCATGCCGATCTGGTCGAGACGCCGGCCGGCGAGCCATGGATGGTCTATCTGTGCGGACGGCCGCTGCCCAATCGCGGGCGCTGCGTGCTGGGGCGCGAGACCGCGATCCAGCGGATGCGCTGGGCCGAGGACGGGTGGCTCTATACGGCAAGCGGCGACAGCATTCCGGCGCTGGAGATCCCGATTCCGGGGCTCGATGTTGCGGTGGCCGAAGCGCCGGTGCGCGTGGATTTCGACCACGGCGTGCTGCCGATCGATTTCCAGTGGCTGCGCTCGCCCGAGCCCGAGCGGCTGTTCAGCCTGACCGAACGGCCGGGGCATTTGCGGCTCTATGGACGCGAGACGCTGGGCAGCCTGTTCGAACAGGCGCTGGTCGCGCGGCGGCAACAGGCCTTCTGTTATTCCGCGACGACAATGCTGGAGTTCGCGCCGGAGAGCTATCAGCAGGCGGCGGGGCTGATCTGTTATTATAATGGCTCCAAATTCCATTATCTGTTCGTGACCGCGGACGAGAATGGCGGGCGGCAGGTGCAGGTGATGTCGGCGCTTCCCGATGCGCCGTCGGCCGATAGTTTTTCGCAGATTCATCCGATCGGGGCGGAAGGCCGCATCGAGCTGCGGGTGGAGGTGGATTACGAGCGGCTGCGCTTCGCGTTCCGGATCGAGGGCGCGGCGGAATGGACATGGCTGCGCGAGCAGTTCGATGCGAGCATCCTCTCCGACGAGGCGAGCGCGCCGGGACTGCCGAACTTTACCGGGGCGTTTGTCGGCGTGGCGTGCCAGGACGGTTCGGGACGGCGACTTGCGGCCGATTTCGACTGGTTCGACTATCGGGAGCGGGCGTATCTGGCTCAGGCGACCGGCTAAACACAGCGTCGCTCGCACATTATCCGGGGTCCCCGATCGATGTCGACTGCCGCTCCCTTCAGCATCCGCCAGCTTTCACCGACAGACCTGCTCCTGATGGACGCCCTGCTCGAGATGTTCGGCGAGGCGTTCGAGGATGTGGAAACCTATGGCGCGAAACGGCCGAGCCCCGCCTATCTCCGGCGCTTGCTCGCCAGCGACCAGTTCATCGCGCTCGCCGCGGTGAAGGACGGCGCCGTCGTCGGCGGGATCGCGGCCTATGAGCTGCACAAGTTCGAGCAGGAACGCAGCGAGATCTATATCTACGATCTGGCCGTCGACGCGGCGCATCGGCGCGAAGGCGTGGCGACGGCGCTGATCGGGGAGCTCAAGCGGATCGCCGTGTCGCGCGGGGCCTATGTCATCTTCGTCCAGGCCGATCATGGCGACGATCCCGCCATTGCGCTCTACACCAAATTGGGCGTTCGCGAGGACGTGCTGCATTTCGATATCGCGCCACGTTGATCGATCATCTGGCGCTTCGTCCAGAATTCGATACCAGCACTCAACCGTATGAAGAAAGAGAATGAATGCCCGGAGGCCTGGTAGCGCTGCTCGACGATATCGCGATGATCGCGAAGCTGGCGGCGGCATCGCTTGACGACGTCGCCGGTGCGGCGGGCCGGGCGGGCGTGAAGGCGGCGGGCGTGGTGATCGACGATACCGCGGTCACGCCGCGCTATGTCGTGGGGCTGACGCCCGATCGCGAATTGCCGATCATCGCCAAGATCGCGATCGGATCTTTGCGCAACAAATTGCTGTTCCTGCTGCCGGCGGCGCTGTTGCTGAGCAGTTTCGCGCCCTGGGCGATCACGCCGCTGCTGATGATCGGCGGCGCCTATCTGTGCTTCGAGGCGAGCGAGAAGATTTTCGAGGCCGTCACCGGCACCGGCCATGCCGATGAATTGATCGAATGCAACGACCCGGGCGAGCTGGAAGCGCGCCAGGTCGGCGGGGCGATTCGCACCGACTTCATCCTGTCGGCCGAAATCATGGTCATCGCGCTGTCGGACATCCCCGACAGCTCGGTGCTGATGCAGGGCGTGGTGCTGGCGGCCGTGGGCATCGCGATCACGGTGGGCGTCTACGGCGTGGTCGGGCTGATCGTGAAGATGGACGATATCGGCCTGCATCTGGCGCAGCGCCGCAATGCGGGCGTCCGCGCGTTCGGGCGCGGGCTGGTCAAGGCGATGCCGCTGCTGCTCGAGGGGCTGTCGACGCTTGGCGTGGCCGCCATGGCCTGGGTCGGCGGCGGGTTCATCGTGCACGGGCTGGGCGAGTTCGGCCTGGGGGCGATCCCGCACGGGCTGCACGACGTGGCGCAGGCCGTCGGGCATGCCTCGCCTGTCGGTTCCGGCCTGATCGAATGGCTGGTCGGCGCGGCTGGCTCTGCGGTGGTCGGGATGATCGTCGGCGGCGCGATCGTCGCGGTCATGCATCTGATTCCGCGCAAAAGCGGGCATCCTGCCCCGACCGGCTGAGCGGACTGGCGATCGGCTCAGCCTGGTATCTCGCCTCGCCTCCCCGCCTCCACCACGCTCACTGCATCGGCGACGCTGAAGGACGCGCCCCGGGCAAGGCGGTCCATTCCCGCCGCCGCCAGCACGTCGCGCGCGCGGTCGTGCGCCCGGGCGAGGTGCAGCGACAGTCCCTTCGCGTTCAGCTGTTTTTCGAACTCGGCGATCGCTTCCACCGCGGTACTGTCCAGATCGTCGGTCTCCTCGAGGCTTAGGACGACATCCGTATCGCCGCGGCGCGCGAATATCCGCGTCGCGATGGTGCCGAGCGATTGCTCGGCATTGGCGAAGAACAAGGGTGCGTTGGGGCGGAAGATCGCGATCCCGGGCGCGGCAAGCGCCTCGGGATGCCGGGACAGGTCGACGAAATCGCGACTGTCGCCGAGGCAGCCGAGCTCGCTGACCATCGGGTGCGCCAGGCGGTTGAGCAACGCGCCGATCGACAGCAGCACCGCGATCAGCATCCCGTCGAGCACGCCGAACAGGATGACCCCCGCCGCGGCGGCGAGCGCGATCCATTGGTCGCGATCGATCCGGAACAACCGGGAGAGCGGCGCGGGCGACAAGGCATGCGTCAAGGCCGCGATGACCACCGCGGCGAGCAAAGGCGCCGGCAGCGCCGCGATCGCGGGCCCCGCCAGCAAGGCCGCCGCGGCGAGCACCAGGATGGCGGCGGCGGCGGCAAGCCGGCTCGTCGCGCCGGCGGCTTCATTGGCCGAGGCGGCGGAGAAGCCAGCGCCGACCGGCATGCCCTGAACCAGCGCGGACAGCAGATTGGCGCCGGCGAGCGCCCCGAATTCGCGATCGGCCGAGAGCGAATCGCCGTGACGCAAGGCGAGCGTGCGTACCGTGCCCCAGCTTTCGGCGAACAGGATCAGGGTAAGCGGGACGGCCAGCTGGGCGAGGCGCGACCAGCGCGCGAAGCTGAAATGCGGCACTGCCCAGGACGAAAGGTCGGAGCCGATCGGCCCTACCGACGCCACGCCCAGCCCCGGCAGGTCGATCAACCGCGACGCGGCGACGCCGAGCAACAGGGCGATCAGCGCGGCCGGAAGGCGCGTTCCGGCGCGCAACCCGAGCAGTACGGCCAAGGCGACGGCGCCGATCGCGACGCTCGCCAGGTTCGCCCTGCCGAGATTGGCCACGATCTCGGCCAGCAAGGCGAGCGTGGAGGACGAGGCGAGCTTCAGCCCCAGCAGGTTGGGCAGCTGGCGGATGATGATGTTGATCGCCAGCCCGAAAGCGAAGCCGCGCAGCACCGGGCGGGCGATGAAGGCCGAGAGGCTGCCGAGCCGAAACGCCGCGACCAGCGCGAACAACGCCCCGACGATCGCGACCATCATCGTCGCCATCACGCCGCGCTCGGCCGGGCTGCCCGGCAAGGTCGCGAGGGCGGCCGCCAGGATCGCCGCCGAGGACGATGTCGGCGCGACGATGGCGAAACGGCTGCGGCCGAACACGGCATAGGCCGCGCAACCCGCCAGCGCCGCGACGATCGCCCGGCCGGGCGCCAGGCCGGCGATTCCGGCATAGGCCACTGCCTCGGGCAGCATCAGGCCCGCGACCGATGCTCCGGCGATCAGATTCGCGGCGATATAGCGCGGTTTCATGGTGGTGCCGGCAGGGATATTCACGGCCTGTCTCCACCAGCAGGCACGCGGCGATGGGTGATCCAGATCACGACGGCGTGTGCTGTGGCTTAAACATTCCCACGAATTGTATCCAGTTGATTGTCGAGGTGAACGGCCAAGTCTAGAAGCACGGATAGTGTCGGTCGAGGGCCGCCGAGGTTCGATCTAGTGATCTCAGTCCCACACGCCGCTGGTAAGCGTATACCCAGCGGGGATCGCACCCATTAGCTCCAATGTCCTTCTGTGGCTTGGCCCCAGATAGCTAAAAAAGAAATGCTTAACCTGATCCGGACTTGGTGGGTCCTGACTTAGAAATACCACTTCTTGTACGCAGGGGATGTCACCTTCATAGTCGGTCGCCACGAGAAAAACGTCCGGTTCACTCGGCAATTGCCGAAGCTCTTCAAGCCACGCTCGCATCTGGGTCAGCCCAGGATGAACAGGATACCAGTTTGGAGCAATGGCATCCGGGCGATCTGCAACAGCGAAGAAACGACCAATGTCTAAGACAAAGTTTTCGTCCCTGATCGGTTGTCGCCATCGAGCAATCATTGCGTGATAGAGTTGACCGACTCGGCCACTCCATCCAGTGGACATCTCGCCAATAGGTATCGTTAGTTTTTTACCGTCCGACAGCCTCACTTCCGACTTTGATGCGCCACTTCCGTGCTCAGTTGAGCATGAGACCACATTGCGCCATTCCAGTCGGTGATACTTGCCCTTGCTCCGCCAAACAAACGCGCTCGGAGTGAAAAAGTAAGTGTCCTTGTATGCACCATAGATCACCTCGCCCTGCACGAGCGGCAGGCTGGCGAGGACGACACCATCAGGGAATATTTCACAATGATGGTCGTCTCTGGAGCGCATTTCCATTTTGAACATGTGGATAATGTGCGCTTTGGGATCGTCAGCTAGAGGCATGGTGCAATTCTAGCATTCGACAGAGCAACGGCAAGCGGGGACCCGCTCTTGGTGCGCTTGCTACAGAATGCGGGAAAATGGTCGGGGAGACAGGATTCGAACCTGCGACATCCTGCTCCCAAAGCAGGCGCGCTACCGGACTGCGCCACTCCCCGACGGATGGGTCGCTTAGGCGGGACGGTGATGCGACGCAAGGCCGCATGGTCAACCATCCGACGTTACCCGCCAGATCACGTTGCCGACATCGTCCGCGACGAGCAGCGCGCCGCCACGATCGATCGCCACGCCGACCGGGCGGCCCATCGCCTTGCCGTCGGGGGTCAGAAAGCCGGTGAGGACGTCGCTCGACGCTCCGGCCGGCCGGCCGCTGGCGAAGGGCACGAAGATCACCTTGTAGCCGCTGCGGGGCTTGCGGTTCCAGGAGCCGTGCTGGCCGACGAACGCTCCTTGCGCGAAGTCCGGGCCGAGGCTGGCGCCCGCGGCGAAGCCGAGGCCGAGCGACGCGGTGTGCGGGCCGAGCGCGTAATCGGGCGGGATCGCGGCTGCGACGAGATCGGGGCGGCGGTCACGGGGCTTGATACGGCGGTCGACATGCTGGCCGTAATAGCTGAACGGCCAGCCGTAGAAGCCGCCCTGGCGAACGCTCGTCATGTAATCGGGCACGAGATCGCTGCCGAGCTCGTCGCGCTCGTTGACCGAGACCCAGAGCGCGCCCGACACCGGCTCGATCGCCATGCCGACCGGGTTGCGCAGGCCGGTGGCGAACGGCGTGTGGGCGC
The DNA here is from genome assembly GCF_028293085.1 of Sphingomonas bacterium. Taxonomy (GTDB): domain Bacteria; phylum Pseudomonadota; class Alphaproteobacteria; order Sphingomonadales; family Sphingomonadaceae; genus Sphingomonas. The sequence goes on along the minus strand of NZ_JAQGLC010000047.1, from coordinate 3,748 downwards.
CGGTCGCGGGGTCGACTTCCCAGATCCTGGCGCGATCCTGCTCGGCGGGCAGGCCGTTCTCGGCGACATTGCTGTTCGATCCGATCGCGACATAGAGGCGGCGGCCGTCGGGCGAGGCGATGACGTTCTTGGTCCAGTGATGGTTGAGCTCGCCACCCGGCAGCGCGGTCACGGTGCGCGGCGCCGCGGCGATGCGGGTGTCGCCCGAATGATAGGGAAAGGCGAGTAGCGCGTCGGTATCCGCAACGAACAATGTATCGCCGACCAGCGCCATGCCGAAGGGCGAGTTCAATCCTTCGAGAAAGACGCTGCGCGTCTCCGCCACCCCGTCCCCGTCCGCGTCGCGGAGCAGGGTGATGCGGTTGGGGCTCGGCACGCCGGCGCCGGCCTTTTTCTGGAATTTCTTGAAGAAATAGCCCTTGATGCCGTGGCCGTCCTTCGGACGGACCGGGCCGTTGGTTTCGGCGACCAGCACGTCGCCATTGGGCAGGACCAGCATCCAGCGCGGATGATCGAGACCGGTCGCAAAGGCATGGACCGCGAGGCCGGGCGCGGCGACCGGCATTGCGCCGCCGGGCCAGGGCATGGCGTCGGCGACATGGACGGTCGGCAGCAGCCCGGGCCTGGGCGCGGGCAGCTCGGGTGCCGGGCCCATGCCCTGCTCGACCGCCAGCCGCGCGGGACCAGCGCAGGCGCTTGCGGCGAGAAGGAGCGGCACGAGCATGGCTCGGCTGAGGCGCTGCATGATTTCCACCTGCGATTTCGTTGCGGGGTAGAATCAAACGATCGGGTGGGTTTGTTCCGCTACCCCCGCCCGAACAGCGGCATGTTGGTCGCCATGACCGTCATGAACGGAATGTTCGCCTCGAGCGGCAGGCTCGCCATGTGAACGACCGTGCGGGCGACATGGGCGACGTCCATCATCGGTTCCGCCACGATCCGCCCGTCGGCCTGTGGCGCGCCCTGGCCCTGGACGGCGCTCATGTCGGTCACCGCATTGCCGATATCGATCTGGCCCGCCGCAATGCCGTACGCGCGGCCATCGAGGGCGATCGACTTGGTCAGGCCGGTAATGGCGTGCTTGCTCGTCGTATAAGGTGCGGAGTGCGGCCGGGGCCGGTCGGCGGAGATCGAGCCGTTGTTGATGATGCGGCCGCCCTGCGGGCTCTGGCGCTTCATCGCCCGCATCGCGGCGCGGGCGCAAAGCAGGCTGCCAAGCAGGTTGATGTCGAGCAGCGCGCGGATCCGGTCCACGTCCAGCTCGTCGAGCGGCACCGCGGGCGCGGACACGCCGGCATTGTTGAAGAGGAGGTCGACCCGGCCGAATGCCTGCACCGCGGCGTCGAACAGCGCGTCGACGGAGAGCGGATCGGTCACGTCGCAAGGGACGGCGCGCATCGCTGCGCCGCCGAGCGCCGCGGTTTCTTCCAGCGCCTCGCGGCGGCGGCCGGCGAGGATAACACTCCAGCCCGCCTCGCCCAGCGCCAGCGCGACGGCACGGCCGATGCCGCTTCCGGCGCCCGTCACGATTGCGACCCGATGGTGCATGCCGATCGTCCCCCGGAAGGCGCGTTGAATGGGTTGGTGGGCCCGGCAGGACTTGAACCCGCAACCTACCCGTTATGAGCGGGCAGCTCTAACCAGTTGAGCTACAGGCCCCACCAAGCCGCTCGTTAGCGGAGGGCGCGCTTTGCTGGCAAGGCCGCCGCGTCGATGATCTCGCCGAGCGACGCCGGTGCGACGCCGCGCCGGTCGAGATCGTCGAGGATGCGATCCCACCAGTGATGAAAGGCCGCCAGATCCACGGCGTCGCGGACATAAGGGGTATGGCCGGGCGCGACCGAGGGCGAGTGGAAGGAGAAATTGAGCACGCGCACGCCCTCGCCCACCGCCACCGCCACGGCCTCGCGCGCATCGGCGAGCGGCATTTCCTCGGGGGTGAGCGCGACGCGCGACAGGAGGTGCGCGCGGGCGAAGATGCCGCGGCCCTTGGGCACCCGGGCGAGCCCGTTGTAGAGGCCGATTCCGGCGCGGCGCGCAAGGCCGGTGAAGACCGTGGTCAGCGGCAGCTCGACGATCCCGTCGGCGCGAAAGGCCTGGTTGCCGATCGCGGCGAAATCCGGGCCACCCTCCTCCGCATAGCTGTAGGTCGAGCGCATCGAGCTATCGAGCGCATAGCCGCGCGCGGCGAGCAGGCCGAGCGTCGCCGGCCCGATGCCGTATCGGCCGGCGCGATAGGCGCGTGGTGCCTGGCCGAAGGCGGTGGCGATCGCATCGGTGAGCAGGTCGATCTTGGCGGCTTCGAGCGCCTCGGCAAGGTTGCCGGCGAAGCTGTTGAAGGGTGTCAGCGCCTCGTCGAACGGCGGATTGACCCAGGGGTGAAGCTGAGTGCCGATCGCCGACACGCCGTCCGCCGTGACCGCGCGCAGCACGTCGATCGCCTGGGGATCGGTCGCGATCGGATAATCGACCATATAGGTGAGCGGGACGCCGCGACCGGCGAAGCGGCGATGCGCCTCGGGCAGCGCGACGATATGCGATACGGCGTGGTTGTCGCGCTCCAGCGGCGCGTCCCAGTCGAATTCCTCTTCGGTATCGACGAAGATCGTGAAACGCGTGCCGAAATCATCGGGCCAGGCGACCAGATCGGCGGTGGCAGGGGGCGGGACGCGGTACCCCGGCGCCGCGATGGCGGATGATGTGGGCTGTGCCACGATCAGCTGGAAGAAACCTGCTCCACATTCTCGATAACGGCGGCGGGGAGCCGCAAAGTCAAGGCATTGTCACCAATGACGAGCGAGCCGCGCAGCTCGACCGCGAGGTTGCGCACGAGGCGGAGCGCGAAACCGGTGCCGAGCAAGGGTGCGCCGTCACGATCCGCCTCGGCCTCGGCATCGATGGTGAGCAGCGCATCGCCGGCATAGGCGGCGAGCGCCCTGGGCCGATCGAAGACCATGGCGATCATGCCGTCCACGTCGAGCGTCGCGGCGACGCCGATCCGCTCTCCCCTGCCGCCCGAGGACACGAGCGTCGCCATCAGCCGGGCGATCAGCCGTTCGACCGCGCGATCGTCGCCCGCCACGGCCAGATCGCGATCGCCGACATAGATGTCGATCATCGCGCCGCGCAGCGCCGCGAGCGGGCCGAGATCGGCGGCGATCCGTTTCAACAGCGGCGGCAGCGGCACGTCGCTGGGGCGCAGATCGAGCGCGTTGGTCTCGATCCGGGCGGCCATGTCGATATCGTCGATCGCGGTGAGCAGGTCGCCGGCCTGATTGCGGATCGAGGCGGCATGGACACGATATGCCTGGGGCACCGGACCGAGCATCTGAGTCTCGATCATCTCGGCGAAGCCGGCGATCGCGTTGGTCGGCGTGCGCAGTTCGTGGACGAGCTGGCGGAGCGCATCCGAGGCGAACCAGGAGGCGTTCGAGAGTGTCGTGTGGTCCGGGGTGCAGATCGTGGCGGCGTCGATGGTCGCCTACGTCGTCGGACAGTTCCTCAACGCGTACGTGCTCGTCAGGATGAAAGCGCGTTCGTCCGAGCCAGGACTGTGGCGTCGTCTCGTGGGGTCGACGGGCGTCGGCGAGGCGGCCGACACGTTCATCTTCTGCGCCATCGCCGCGTCGGCGATCGGCATCACGACGGGTGGGCAGTTCCTCAACTACTTCGTCGTGGGGTTCGTCTTCAAGTGCGCCGTCGAGGTGCTCGTCATGCCGCTCACGATGCTCGTCATCCGTATGTTGAA
>NZ_JAQGLC010000382.1 GCF_028293085.1 Sphingomonas bacterium | reverse complement strand
CCGCGACCCTCCTCCCGGGCAGCGCCGTTTTTCCGCACCGGCATTTGACCGGCATCGACGGATTGCAGCCGCACGAGATCATGTTCCTGCTCGACGAATCGGAGCAATGGATCGAGGCGAACCGCAGTCGTGCGAAGAGCGACAAGCGGCTGGAGGGCCTCACCCAGATCAACGCGTTTTTCGAAAACTCGACACGCACCCTGCTCTCCTTCGAGATCGCGGGCAAAAGGTTGGGGGCCGACGTCGACAACATGCACGCCGCCCAGTCCTCGGTGAAGAAGGGCGAAACGCTGATCGACACGGCGATGACGCTCAATGCGATGCGCGCCGACGTCATCGTCATCCGCCATATGAGCTCGGGCGCGGTGCGGCTGATCGCCGACAAGGTCGATTGCCCGGTGCTCAATGCCGGGGACGGCAGCCATGAACATCCCACCCAGGCGCTGCTCGACGCGCTCACCATCCGCCGCCGCCGCGGGTCGGTCGCCGGCCAGCGCGTGGTGATCTGCGGCGATGTCCTGCACAGCCGCGTGGCGCGCTCGAACGTCCTCTCGTTGACCGCGCTCGCCGCCGAGGTCCGCGTCTGCGCGCCCTCGACCCTGATGCCGGCAGCGATCGAGCGAATGGGCGTCACGCCCTTCACCGATTTCGACGCAGCGCTGGACGGCGCCGACGTGGTGATGATGCTGCGCCTGCAGACCGAGCGGATGTCGGGAGGCTTCGTGCCCTCCACCCGCGAATATCATATGCGCTACGGCCTGACGCTCGATCGCCTCGCCCGCGCGAAACCCGATGCGCTGGTGATGCACCCCGGCCCGATGAACCGCGGCGTCGAGATCGATTCGAACGTTGCCGACCATCTCGAGCGATCCGCGATCACCGAACAGGTCGAAATGGGCGTCGCGGTGCGCATGGCCTGTCTGGACGTGCTGACCCGCCGGGCGCGCGGCGTGGAGGGCTGGGCATGATCCGCGCCTTCCGCAACGCAGCGCTGGTTTCCGCCGGGCCCCAGGGAATCGCGGCGCTCGTGATCGATGCCGAGAAGATCGTGGCGATCGGGCAGAACGACGTGCCGGACGGCACCGAGATGATCGACTGCAGCCAGCTCGGCCGATCGGTCCTTATCGCGCCCGCGATCATCGATCTCGGCGTGTTCGCGGTCGACAAGGCGGCGTGCCGCGCCGGTGGCGTGGTCCGCGTCGGCCTGATGCCCGATCAGTCACCCGTGCTCGACGATCCCGGCATCATCCAGCGCGCCGCCGACATGGGCAAGCCCGATATCTGGGTCCACCCGATCGCGGCCGCGACGCGCGGCCTCGCCGGCGCCGACCTTGCCGAAATGGCGATCGCGCGCGATGCCGGCGCCCGCGCGGTTGCGACCGGCCGGCGCTGGATCGCCGATTCAGGGGTGATGCGCCGCGTGCTCGCTTATGCGCGCGACTGCGACCTGACCGTCATCGCCCATGCCGAGGATGCCGGCCTGACCGGCAGCGCCGTCGCCACCGACGGCGAGACCGCGACCCGCCTCGGCCTGTCCTCCGCACCCGCCATTGCCGAAGCCCTGGCGATCGCTCGCGACGTGACCCTTGCCGAGGAAACCGGCGCACGCCTCCATTTCCGCCAGGTGACGACCGCGGCGGGTTTCGAGCTGATCCGCCGTGCCAAGGCGCGCGGGCTGCCGGTCACCTGCGGCATCACCCCGGCGCATCTGTTCCTGTCCGATATCGCGATGAGCGATTTCCGCACCTTCGCGCACCTCTCGCCGCCGCTGCGCAGCGAAAGCGATCGCCAGGCCGCGCTGGCGGCGGTGCGCGACGGTACGATCGACATACTCTGTTCGGGCCACGATCCGCGCGGGCCGGAAGAGAAGCGACTGCCCTTCGCCGATTCCTCGGCAGGAATGGCCGGCGCAGAAACCTTGCTTGCATTGTCGCTGGGGCTGGTCCGCGACGAGGTGATCCAGATCGACGCGCTGTTCACCCTGCTCGCCGCCAACCCGGCCAAAATCCTCGGGCTGGATGCGGGCACGCTGACGCCAGGCGCGCCCGCCGATTTCATGCTGCTCGACTGGGAAGCCCCGTGGCAGATCGACGGTGATCGCATGGCGGCCAAGGCCGGCAACACGCCGTTCGACAAGCTGCCGGTGCAGGGCAAGGTGCTCCGCCTGTTCAAAGGCGGCACCGAGCTGCTTTAGAGTCGTACGATCCGCCTCAGCCGATCCGCGAATTCTTCTTGTCGGGAGAATGCCGTGGCTGTTCCCCATCGCGGTTATGTTGCCCGCCCGATCCGCTGCCGGTCGGCGCCCGTTGTCCGGGCGCCGCGGAAACGCGCTCGATGCGCTGGGATAGTGGCGGGATGCTCAAGCTGACCGCTTAGCGCGACGCCAGCTGCCGACCCGGACGCGCCCAGAGCGCGACCTGGTCGCCGGCATGGGCGCGGACGAAGCAGATCCCGCCCTTGGCCTTGTAGGCGTTGCACAGCGCGTCGGCATCGCCACGCGCAAAGCCGCCGACCGACAGCCGGTAGAAAGTACCGGCCTTGGAGCTGATGCTCATCCCCGACGGAGTCTGCCCGGCGAAGCTCGCATTGCTGCGGACGGCACGGCCCCAGGCGTCCTTCGCGACGGCAGCGTTCTGGAACGCGCCGAGCTGAACAAAGAAATTGCCCTTGCCGGGCGTACGCGGCGACACGGCGGCGCTGGCCATCCGAACCGTCGGCTGCGCAACGGCGCGAACCGCTGGCCTGGAGGCGGCACGAACGCTGTTGCTGGGCAGGCGCTGCACGACTTCCTCACGCGGACCGAACACGACGGTGGAGAAGGAAGGCGCCGGCGCAGAAGCGACCTCGACCGGTGCGGCGGTGACGGCGACATCGGCTTCGGGTGCCGGGGCCGGGGGCGCCAGATCCTGTGCGGCCAGAACCGCAGGCTCGGCCTGGCCGGGCATGAAGGCTTCGACCGGATCCGCGACGGCGAGCGCCGGGCCGGAAGAGCTGTTGAGCGCGAGCGCGACCGGCTGGCCCTGGTCCAGAACCGGCGTCACGCCGAGCAAGGACGCCACCTGGTCATAAGCCGATTTGGGCCGGGCGAACGACGCCCATTGCATGATCCGATGATCGACCTCGGCCGGCGCGACATCGACCGCGACCATCGTCTTGGCTTCCTGCCAGCGGCCCGCAAGCGCGAAGCTGAGCGCGAGATTCTGGCGCGTCTTGGCATCGGCCTCGGGGCTGCGCACCGCGGCATCCAGCACCGCGATCGCACCGACGGGATCGCCCGCCAGTGCCATCGCCAGGCCGCGATCGCTCACCGGGATCGAATCGGTATGCGCGTCGAGCGTCTTGCGCGCGCCGCCCCAATCGCCGGTGGCGATCTGCGCGAGCGCGAGGTTGAGCGCCGCCTTGCCGTTGCCCGGCTCGAGCGAGAGCACATCGGCATAAGACTGGCGCGCCGAGCCGAACCGGCCGGCCTTGAGATAGCTGGTGCCCAGCAGCACGCGGAACTGCGCGACCTGCGGACGGAGCGCGACCGCGGCCTCGGCATGGGAGATCGCCTGGGTGACATTGCCCTTGGCCAGCGCCTTCTGCGCCTTGGCCGCTTCTGCAACCGCCTGACGCTCGGCGCGCGATTCGCTGCGATCGCTGGCAAAGGCCATGCCGCCATGCGAGGCGACACCGGCCACGGCACCGCACGCTACGAGTGCGGTAAGCCCAAGAGTGAGAACGGCGCGGGTCTTCATCGGAAAATTCCCCAGGATCAACGTGTCGCTCGCGATGGCAACTGGCGCGCCAGCTCTTCCACCTCGGGCTGCGATTGCAGGAAAGCGTCGAGCGCCTCGGTCACCAGGACCTGGGCGGATACATTGTGGAACGCACTCGCGAGGCGAAGGCGCAAATGCCGGTCGTGATCGAGGCGCAACGTGAACGCCGCCTTGGCGTGCTTGGCATGCGTCTCGCGCCCGATCCGCGCCGCGGTCGCGAGCGAGATCGGCATGGTCGCGGCGACCGGCTCGGGTGCAGCGACCGGCTGGGGCTCGGGCGCAGCGACAAGTGCGGGACGCTTCGTCCGGAGCACCGGCTCGAAAGCCTCGGGCGCGTCGATTTGCTCGGGGGCTTCATAGGCCGCCGGCGCTTCATATTCGGCGGGCGCCTCATACTCAGCCGGAGCCTCATCTTCCCCGTGCGCCTCCTGCTCCTCGGGCGCCTGATATTCCTCGGGCGCGTCGAATTGCTGGGGTGCCTCGAACTGCTGGGGAGCCTCGAACTGATGGGGCGCTTCGAACTCTTCGTGGAGCGCCTCGCGCTGGCGCAGCACCGGGGGCACCGCGACGGGCGGCGCGTAGACCTGCTCCGGCACATGGTCCTCGGGATGGCCCATGTCGTTCCAGCCGAGATCGTCCTGTCCGCCGGGGATCGAGCCGAACCCGCCAAAGCCCTGCGGGCGCATCGCGGGCCGTGCCTGTCCCTTGCGGGCAAGCAGGGTGGAGGAGAGGGAAGCGAGCGGCTTGGGCTGTCCGAACATCGACATCGATCAGTTCCCGACCACACGGCGGCCGAAGCCGGCGGCAACGGGGCGCTGCGCGGCATAGCCGTTCTGCGCGGCGGGCGCCGCGAACACGGTGCGGCGGAAATTCTTTTCGAGCCGGTCCGAGATATAGGTCCAGAGCGCCTGGATCTCCTGGCTCGACCGGCCATTGTGATCGACTTCCATCACCGTGCGGCCGTCGATCATCGAGGCGGCGAAATCGGTGCGGTGGTGGACGGTGATGGGGGCAACGGTGCCGTGCTGCGACAGCGCGACCGCGGCTTCGGAGGTGATCTTGGCCTTGGGCGTCGCGCCGTTGACGACGAACAGCAAAGGCTTGCCGGCCCGCTCGCACAGATCGACGGTGGCGCCGACCGCACGCAGATCGTGCGGGCTCGGTCGGGTCGGGATGACGATCAGCTCGGCGACCGCGATCACGCTCTGGATCGCCATGGTGATCGCCGGCGGCGTATCGATCATCGCCAGGCGGAAGCCCTGCTGGCGCAGGACCTCCAGATCGGCGGCGAGCCGCGCGACCGTGGTTTGGGCGAAGGCCGGAAATTCGGTTTGCCGCTCGTTCCACCAGTCCGACAGGGAACCCTGTGGATCGATGTCGATCAACACGACCGGACCTGCGCCGGCCAACTGAGCCTGAACGGCCAGATGCCCTGACAAGGTGGTCTTGCCTGATCCGCCTTTTTGCGATGCCATCGCGAGAACGCGCATGTGCCCCATCAACTCCCGCTAAATTCCAGAGCGTTGATTGCCATGCGACACGTCAAGAAGGGGTTAACAGGCGGTCCCGGAAGCGCATTGACGCCATTCACGCCCGCCGGGCGATCCCGGGCACCGTCCCTCGCCGACACACATCCCTAACGAATTCTTTGCCAAATCGGCGCTACAGGGCATTATCTATCCGGGTGGTGTAGCGGGGATGGGAAAGACAATGCGCAAGGCGTTTCTGCCGGCGGCCATGGGCCTTGCCGGCATCATGATAGCGATGACGTCACCGGCCCTGGCCGACGTCAAGGCGGGCGTCGATGCCTGGACTCGTGGCGAATATCGCAAGGCCGTCGAGGAATGGCGCCCCGCCGCGATCGCGGGCGATGCCGATGCGCAGTTCAATCTCGGCCAGGCCTATAAGCTCGGGCGCGGCGTGCCGGTCGACATGGCGATGGCCGAAAGCTGGTACCGCAAGGCCGCGCTGCAGGGCCAGATCGAGGCCGAGGCCAATTATGGGCTGATCCTGTTCCAGAACAACAAGCGCGAGGAAGCCCTGCCCTGGCTCGAGAAATCGGTCGCCCGCGGCGAGCCGCGCACCCAGCTCGTGCTTGGCACGATGCTCTATAATGGCGATGGCGTCACTCGCGACTGGCCGCGCGCTTATGCCCTGGTCGTCCGTTCCGCCGCCTCGGGTCAGCCGCGCGCCTCCGAGGTGCAGGCACAGATGGACCAATATATCCCCATCGCCGACCGCCAGCACGGCCTCGCCCTCGCGCGGCAATATGAAGCCGAGGCGCAGCGTCCGCAGCTCCCACCCGAAATCGCCGGCCAGGGCAGCCAGGTCGCGATGCAGGGCACCGATCTGCCGCCCTCCTCCTATTCGCAGGGCGGCGGCGCCGAACCGACCGTCGACGCGCCCCGGCCGGTCAGGCGGCCCCCGGTCGTCGTGGCACAGGCCCCGACGCGCACGCCGCCGCCCGTCGTCACCGCCGCGCCACCTGTCCGCACCGCACCGATCGTGGCCGGAGGCCGCTGGCGCGTGCAGTTCGGCGCCTTCCGCGACGAGGGCAATGCGCGCGGCCTGTGGGCGAAGCTCAAGGGCCAGGTCGGCGCGCTGAGCGGGTTGCAGCCCTATTTCCTCAACAATGGCGGCTCGCTGACCAAGCTCCAGGCCGGGCCGCTGGCATCGCCAGCGGATGCGTCGCGGGTCTGCGCGGCGGTCAAGCCGACCGGCACGCCCTGTGTGCCGGTAGCGCCCTGAATTCCTTCTCCCCGTTGGGGGAGAAGGATACGAAGACTTACGAGCAAAGCGAGTTAGTCGAAGTTGGATGAGGGGGAGTGAGGCTCGATACAGTCGAGTGTCCCCCTCACCCTCCCTCTCCCACAGTGAGAGGGTTTTACGCCTCGACCCAGTGCTTCCGCCCAATTCCCTGCGCATACAGCAGCGCCGTCAGGTCGTTATGATCGATCCGCGCCGCGGCGGCCGCAGCGACGATCGGCTTGGCGTGATAGGCCACCCCCAGCCCCGCCCGCTTGATCATCGCGAGGTCGTTGGCGCCGTCGCCCACCGCCAGCGCCGCCTCGGGCGCAATCCCCAGCTCGGCAACCGCCTCGACCAGGGTCCGCTCCTTGGTGTCCGATCCCACGATCGGCTTGGTCACCAGGCCCGACAGCGCGCCCTCGGCAATCTCCAGCCGGTTCGCGATCGCCCGATCGAACCCTATCGTCGTCGCCACCGGCTCGGCGAACCGCGTGAACCCGCCCGACACCAGGATGGTCAGCGCCCCGCGCGCCTTCATCGTCCGCACCAGCGCCACCGCGCCCGACATGATCGTCACCCGTTCCGCCAGGCATTGCTCGATCACGCTCTCGTCGAGCCCCTTGAGCAGCGCCACGCGCGCATCGAGCGCCGCCTCGAAATCGAGCTCGCCGCGCATCGCCGCCTCGGTGACGGCGGCGATCTGCGGCTTGATCCCGGCATAATCGGCCAGCTCGTCGATGCATTCGACCGTGATCATCGTCGAATCCATATCGGCGACGAGCAATTGCTTTGCCCGCCCCTCGGCGAGCTGCACGACGACGTCAGTGCCCGGAAACACGCCTTCCAGCGCCGTTCGCGCCGCATCGGGCTCCAGGCCGAACATGATGTCGGCGGCGAAACCCTCGTCCAGCCAGACATGCGCTGCCGGCAGGCAACCCGCTTCGTCGAGCCGGTCCTGCGCGGCCGAAATATCGCCCCCGCTGAGGTTTCCCGCTGCTATCAGCGTCGCGATGAACATGGACTCTCCCCTGCAACCCGGCTTGCCGAGCGTGGCGCTCATCGCAGGGCCGACCGCGAGCGGCAAGTCGGCTTTGGCGATCGCCATCGCACAAAAGCATCGCGGCGTGGTGATCAACGCCGATTCGGCGCAGGTCTATGCCGATCTGCGCGTTCTGTCGGCGCGCCCGAGCCCCGAGGACGAGGCACAGGTGCCGCACCGACTGTTCGGCCATGTCGACGGCGCCGACATCTATTCCGCCGCGCGCTGGGCGATCGAGGCCAGAGAGGAAATCGTGCGAGCTCATGACGCCAGCCTGCTCCCGGTGCTGGTCGGCGGCACCGGCCTCTATCTGCGCACCCTGCTTGACGGCATCGCCCCCGTCCCGCCGATCGACCCGGCGATCCGCGAGGAGGTTCGGGCGATGCCGGTCGCCCAGGCCTATGCGCAACTCGGCGAGCTCGATCCGCCCGCCGCCGCCCGCCTCGCCCCCGCCGACACCACCCGCGTCGCCCGCGCGCTGGAGGTCGTTCGCTCGACCGGCAAGCCGCTCGCGACATGGCAGGAGGCAAAGATCGGCGGAATCGGCCACCAGGTCCGCCTGATGCCGATGATCCTGCTGCCCGATCGGGACTGGCTGCTCGCCCGCTGCGACGCGCGGCTCGAGGCGATGTTCGCCGGCGGCGCGATCGAGGAAGCGCGCGCGGTGCTCGCCCGCACCGATATATTGCCCACCGCTCCCGTCCGCCTCGCGATCGGGGTGCCCGAGATCGGCGCGATGCTCGCCGGCACTTCAACCATGCCCGAGGCGCTCGCCGCGGCGCAGCTCGCGACGCGTCAGTACGCCAAGCGACAATTTACATGGTTTCGGAACCAACCTCCCGCTATGTGGCACCGCGAGGCCGCGACAGAAACATGCGTGCTTCTAGACGATTTTGAAACTAGATTCCTTCAAAGCGCTTGACGAACAAATTATCGATCATTAACGGCGCCCTTCGCGAAGCAATGTTGCGTCGCGGAATCGCCCCAGAGGCAGGAACGACACGATGACCGAGAAGAGCGGAGCCGATATCCTCGTCGAGGCGCTGTGCGATCTCGGCGTGGAGATCGTATTCGGCTATCCCGGCGGCGCCGTCCTGCCGATTTACGACGCGCTGTTCCGCTCGGGGAAGATCAAGCACATCCTGGTCCGCCACGAACAGGCCGCGACTCATGCCGCCGAGGGTTATGCCCGGTCGACCGGCAAGCCCGGCGTCGTGCTCGTCACCTCGGGCCCGGGCGCGACCAATGCCGTCACCGGCATCACCGACGCGCTGATGGATTCGATCCCGATAGTCGTCATCACCGGCCAGGTCCCGACCGCGCTGATCGGCACGGACGCCTTCCAGGAGGCCGACACGGTCGGCATCACGCGCCACTGCTCGAAGCATAATTACCTGGTGAAGGATCCTGCGCGGCTCGGCGACATCATCCATGAGGCGTTCCATATCGCCACCTCGGGCCGGCCCGGCCCGGTCGTGGTCGACATTCCCAAGGACGTCCAGGTCGCCAGCGCCCGCTACGTCAAGCCCGGCCCGATCAAGCACAAGACCTATCGCCCCCAGGTGAAGGCCGATCAGTCGCTGATCGAGCAGGCCGTCGACATGCTCGCCGCGGCCGAGCGCCCGATCCTCTATACCGGTGGCGGCATCATCAATGCCGGCCCGGGCGCCAGCCAGTTGCTGCGCGAGCTCGCCCGGATCACCGGCGCGCCCGTCACCTCCACGCTGATGGGCCTGGGCGCCTTCCCCGCCTCGTCCGACCAGTGGCTCGGCATGCTCGGCATGCACGGCACCTATGAGGCGAACCTCGCGATGAACCAGGCCGACCTGATCCTCTGCCTCGGCGCGCGCTTCGACGATCGCGTCACCGGCCGGCTCGATGCGTTCAGCCCGCACTCGCGCAAGATCCATATCGATATCGACCGCTCGTCGGTGAACAAGAATGTCCGCGTGGATCTCCCGATCATCGCCGATGTCGGCCTTGCGCTCGAGGACATGGTCCGCGTCTACAAGGCGCGGCGCCATCCCAAGCCCGATCTCGCCGAATGGTGGCGCCGGATCGAGGGCTGGCGCGCGGTCAAGAGCCTCGATTTCACCGACAGCAAGACCGAGATCATGCCGCAGCGCGCGATCAGGGCGCTGTGGGAGGCGACGCACAGGAAAGCGCCCATCATCACCACCGAGGTCGGCCAGCACCAGATGTGGGCCGCCCAGCATTATGATTTCGAGGCGCCCAACAAATGGCTGACCTCGGGCGGGCTCGGAACCATGGGCTATGCCCAGCCCTCCGCGATCGGCGCGCAGCTCGGCAATCCGAAGGCGCTGTTGAACGACATCGCCGGCGAGGCATCGATCCAGAAGAACATCCAGCAGCTGCGCACCGCCACGCAATATCG